>JADFOM010000120.1:0-324 GCA_022562835.1 Acidobacteriota bacterium
CTGCCAGAGCCCCTCGGTCTGGGCCATGATGTTTTCCCAGACGAAGACGTCGATGTCGCCCTCCAGGAGGGCCACGTTGACGATCAGATAGGGTTTCTGGTCCCTGGTCGTCCTTTCGGTGACCGACGCGATCTGCCCCGTCAAGGTGATCTTGCGGCCGGAGAGGTCGGCGCTTATCTGGCTCCGGGACATTATCGCCTCGCCGCCGCCCTCCGACCTCATCAGCTCCAGCAGTCGGTTACCCGAGAAAGAGACTCCCAGCAGCTCCCTCTCCCAGTCCTGCTTCTCGCCGTCCGGCGTCTTGATCGGTGGTAGCTCGATGTG
>JADFOM010000120.1:334-7425 GCA_022562835.1 Acidobacteriota bacterium
TTCGAGATACACGCCGAGGAGCTCTTTCTGCCATTGCAGCCGCTCGTTTTGGGAGACCTCGGCCTGGCCGAGATCGAGCTCCGGCATCGGCACCGGGACAGAGTCGCCGAACAGGTCGAACATCGATGCCTGGTCGGATAGCTTGAGGCTGGCCTCGCTCTGCGCCAGCGTGTGGATGCGTCCGGCGGAGGCCAGTATCGCGCCCCGGTCGCCGAACCGATCGAAGGCGCCCGCCTTGACCACGCTTTCTAGGGTCTTGCTCGCCAGGCCGCTCATGTCGGTGACCCTGCATAGCTGCTCGATGGACCCGACCGCGTCCACGACGCCCGCCCTGGACTCGATGAAAGTCTCCACGGCCGCCGCGCCCACGTTCTTGATCTGCGCCAGACCGAAGCGAATCGCGGGCGTGTCGTCCCTGGCTGGCGATTCCAGCAGTGTAGGAACGACTCGGGTAACCTAAGTAGCGATAGTGCTAACCCTCGCCTGAACGCCCGTGTCGACCGATAGTTACACTTCCCGTCCGGTACTTCGTCCGCTGATCGAACGGTTTGGCTTTCGTCATCTGCTCGTGACGACGCTCCTCTTGGTCGTCGCAACAATTCTCCTCGGCGTTGCGGCGAAGGCAACCGGTTCCGGCCTCGCCTGCGAGCAAAACTGGCCGCTGTGTGACGCCGGGCCCTACAATGCGTTCCCGGCGAACATGCCCAGTTTCTACGAGTGGTTCCACCGCTTCGTCGCGATGTTCGCCGGGTTCGCCATCGTCGCCACGGCATTCGCGTCCTGGCG
The DNA here is from genome assembly GCA_022562835.1 of Acidobacteriota bacterium. GTDB lineage: Bacteria > Actinomycetota > Acidimicrobiia > Acidimicrobiales > SHLQ01 > JADFOM01. The sequence goes on from JADFOM010000120.1 coordinate 1,121, forward strand.
GCTGCCGGACATCGACAACCGAATCGCCGGCCTCGTCGTTCTCGACCGGCGGAGACGAATGATCTGACCATCGACCCACGGTTTCGTGACGCGAGACAGCCGCGAGCGTCGGACGTAATCGTCGGGTTGCGGTGATCACATCGCGGCTCCAAGATACCGAGGGTCCTGTCATCTGCCAAGATGACGCGGTGTTCGATTGCACGTTCCAAGGACCGTCTCGATGAATGAATGGCTCGACGCCGCTGTGGCGGCGGAGGGGGGTCTGTTGGTGCGTGCAACAACCGACCGTTGCGCGGACCTTCTGTTGCGCGAGGACCACATCGCTGTTTCGCTCGGTAACGATCGGGCTGAGTACGCGTGGGATGACGAGTGGCACATCGACACTATGGCGGGACTGTTGTGGAGGATCACCTCCGTGGCGGCTTACAACGGTGATCGCCGACGACTCGACGTGGCCTTGTATGCGCCCCAGGACAGGGCGTCCGAACTCGTCGCTGCCACCAAACGCACGCGGTTCAGTCGCGCTCTCGATGGTTTGGCGACCCGCGAGGATCTCATCGCTCTTCATCGTTACCCATCCAATTCAGATCGGGCTGATCTACCGCCTCTCCAGATCCTCACCTCATTGCTGCGCGAACACCCTGAGCTTCGCCCCGGACTGTCCGATGAGCACACCGTGCGTGAGCAGATCGGGCGAATTCCGGTCCTGCGCCAGCAGGCATGGGATACACCGCCGTCAGATGAGCCGTTCCCGCGAGACGACAGCGTGGTCTTGGACGCGATGAACTCCGCCGGGCTGGTTCTGCGGGACCTACGACCTCTCACTCGGTCAGAACTTCCACCACGCGATGAGGTCATCGAGAAGGTTGAGACCGACCTGCGCACGAATCATCCGCATCGATCGGCCGAGATCTCAAGTGAGACCATCGAGCGAATCGTCAGCGAGCGTTATCTCGACGTAGAGCCGTGGGCTATCGAGCCGCTGACACGGTTTCAAGGCGGATAGCCACCGCCGAGCGCAACGGTCCAGGCGACTTGTTACGGCAGAGGCTCGGGCGCGGACGGGCCGGTGTAGTTGGCGCTAGGTCGGATGATCTTGTTGTCCGCTGCCTGTTCACGAATGTGCGCCGTCCAGCCCACGATGCGACTGACGAGAAACGTCGGCGTGAAGAATTCCGGCGGCACACGCAGAATCTCAAAAAGGACTCCCGCGTAGTACTCGACGTTTGTGACGATGGTCGCGTTTGGCTTCCAGGCGCGTAGTACCGCGAGTACCTCCGCTTCGATCGCCACTGCTCGTTCGATGAGTTCGCCTCCCAAACCCAGTGCGACATCGCGCAACAACATCGCACGCGGGTCGTCTGCGAGATAGACAGCGTGGCCGAATCCCATGGCCTTTTCGCCGCTGTCGAGACGCGGTTTGAGCCAGCGTTCGGCATTGCCCGGTTCGCCGATCGACTCGATCATGTCGAGCGCACGCCCGGGGGCACCGCCGTGTAGTGGTCCGCTGAAAGAACCGATCGCCCCGCAGACCCCGCCAGCCACATCACATCCTGTGCTGGTGATAGAACGCGCAGAGAACGTCGAGTTGTTGAAGCCGTGATCGATCGTCGAGGTCAGGTAGATCTCGATCGCTCGCACTTCGGCTTCGTTCGGTTCGTCGCCGCGCACGGCCCGCAACCAGAACTCTGCGTGACCCATTTCCCCATCGGGCAACTCGCGACCAGTGCTCGAAGCGAGCAATGCGGGCGCAGCGCCAGCGATCACCATCGCGTCAGCGCGGACACGCTCGTCATCGATATCGACCGTCGGCTCCATCGCTTGGACGTCGGCGAGGGTCAAGAGACCCTTTTGCAGCGCGCGCAAGGGTGACCCTGTCGCTGCCGCGATCACGTCGGCTGGAACTGCGCGCGATCGTCGCGCCGAAGATTCGAAGTCGGCGTCAGCGAACTCGCCGTCGAGCACGAGAGACCATGCGTCTTCGAAGGACTTGTGACGGGCAACTTCGATTGCGTCGTATTGGCGGTAGTGGTAGAAGCCCTCCTCGCCGCGGACGCTGCCTATCGCGGTGTCTGCAGCCGCCACGCCTTTGAGGCCAGCCGGTACCTCGATCAGATCTGCCATCCGGAATGCTCCCCTTCTTGAGTTCTCATGCAACAGACTGCCCCATGAATGACATCTTGACAAGATTGATCAAGTCAATATAAATAGAGTATGGCTATAGATGCCGAAAAGGATCGAGTTAGGCTCACCGCCAAGGAAGCGGCAGCCCGGCTGGGCATCAAGCGCGAAACGCTCTATGCCTATGTGTCGCGCGGCATGATCACCCGCAAGACCGGTGATGACAGCAGAACGAGCACGTTCGATCCCAACGAGGTCGACCGTCTCGCCCGCAGACGCCGGGGCCGAAGAGGCGAACAGATGACCGCCACGATCACCACTTCGATCACCCGCATAAGTGAAGAGGGTGTTCGATACCGCGGACGAGAGCCCGCTTCCTTTCTCGATGAGCAGCTGCCGTTCGAGTCGGTGGCCTGGTGGCTGATCACCGGCCGCTCGCTCGGCGTCGACGACTGGCAGCCAAACTCCAGCGCTGTCAGCCTCGCCCGTTCGATATCGAGTGCGCTCCCAGAGGACGCAACCGCGCTTGACCGGCTCCGCATCGCGGTCGCCGCGGCCGCAGCCGCGGACCCGCTCCGCCACGATCTTGCCAGCCCAGAACGATGCGCTCCCACCATCATCGAATCGATGCTCGGTGCGCTCGACCCGCTCTACTCCGATGACGCTGTGCCCGAGCGACTCTGGCGCGCATTGAGCCCAGCGCCTGCGCAGGTCTCAACGCTTGCCTGCATGTCGACCGCGCTGGTCTTGCTGGCCGACCATGGACTCGCGGCGAGCACCTTCGCCGCAAGAATCGCCGCTTCGGCACATGCGGATCCGTACTCTGTCGTGCTGACTGGACTCGGCCCGGTCGGCGGCGTGCTTCACGGCGGAGCGAGTCGCAAGGTTCACGAGCTCTACGCTGCCGCTTCGCTCGATGGTGCCGCTGAAGCTCTTCGCACTCATCTACTACGCGACCCGCGCATACCGGGGCTCGGTCACTCCGTGTATGTCGAACGCGACCCACGGTTTCGAGTGCTCTCGGACAGCGTCCGGTCCGCCTATAGGCGAAATCCGAGGCTCGCCACGGTGCTCGATGTCTACGAACTTGCCACGACTCAGGTTCACCAGCCACCAAACGTCGATCTCGCCCTCGGCGCCCTCACCTTCCTGGCCGACATGACCCCCGACGCCGGCGAAGCCATCTTCGCCATTGCGCGTACTGCTGGCTGGCTAGCGCACGGTGCCGAGGAGTACACAGAACGGCCGCTGCGCCTACGACCCCAAGCCACCTACGTCGGCAACTAGCGCGACCCCGGTGTCAGACCAAAGGGTCGCGGTAGCGCGACCCCGGTGTCAGACCAAAGGGTCGCGGTAGCGCGATTATTCGTTGGCTGCTAGGAGGGTCTGCGCTGCGGCCGCGGCCGCTGTGACGGTCCCGGCACGGACCTTCGCGGTGAGAGCATCGAGCTTGGCGGCGGCCGCGTCGTCGTTGCGCAGTCGTTCGCGGAGGCCGTCGTCGACCATCGCCCACATCCACGCGACCTGCTGATCGGCGCGACGGGCCTCGAGCGCACCCGACGCCGTCATCATGTCGCGGTGCCGTTCGATCTCGGACCACAGCTCGTCGAGACCGTCGCCTGTCTGGCCGCTGCACATCAACACCGGCGGCACCCAGTCGGGATTGGTCGGATGCAACAACCGCACCGCCGCCATGTAGTCGCGCGCAGCTTCGCGTGCCTTTGCGATGGTTGTGCCGTCGGCCTTGTTGACCGCGATCAGGTCCGCATGTTCAAGGATGCCCCTCTTGATCCCCTGCAGTTCATCGCCAGCGCCGGGCAGCATCAACACGAGGAAGAAGTCGACCATCGACGCAACTACAGCCTCGGACTGACCAACACCAACCGTCTCGACCAAAACGACGTCATAACCTGCGGCCTCGAGCACGATCATCGACTCACGCGTCGCCTTGGCCACGCCACCGAGATTGCCTGCCGCCGGCGACGGCCGGATGAATGCGTTTGGGTCGACCGCGAGGGTCTGCATGCGAGTCTTGTCGCCCAGGATCGATCCGCCACTGATACCACTCGACGGATCGACCGCGAGCACGGCCACGCTGTGCCCAGCCCTCGTGAGCATTCCACCGAACGACTCGATAAAGGTCGATTTACCAACCCCGGGCACACCGGTGATGCCAATTCGTTGGGCGTCACCGGAATAGGGCAACAGCGCTGCGAGCAATTCCTGCGCAGCCTCTTCATCGTCGGGTCGCGTGCTCTCGACGAGGGTGACGGCCTTGCCGATCACCGCACGATCACCCGCGCGCACGCCTTCGACGAACGACGCCACGTCGCGTCCGGTCACCGATTCAGGCGATCTGGTCGAGAAGTTCGAGTGCAGCGTCAGCGATCACGGTGCCGGGCGGAAAGATTGCAGCGGCACCCGCCGCGCGCAACTCGTCGAAATCGCCCGGCGGGATCACACCGCCGACCGTCACCAATATGTCGTCTCGGCCGAGTTCGGACAGGGCGGTGCGCAACGCGGGAACCAACGTGAGGTGTCCTGCGGCAAGCGATGAGGCTCCGACCACATGCACGTCATTTTCGACAGCTTGGCGGGCGACCTCCTCGGGCGTCTGGAACAGCGGGCCTATGTCGACGTCAAAGCCGAGATCGGCGAAGGCGGTCGCAATAACCTTTTGTCCGCGATCGTGTCCATCCTGACCCATCTTCGCGACCAGAATCCGCGGGCGACGCCCATGCGCCTCGGTGAATTGTTCAATCCGTACGGCTACCTCATTCACGTTTGCTGCCTCACCCACCTCTGAGTTGTATACGCCCGAGATCGTGCGCACCTCGGCGACGTGGCGCCCATACTCGGCCTCGAGAGCGTCGCTCATCTCTCCCACCGTCGCACCAGCGCGCGCAGCGTCGGTCCCTGCACGTCGATGTCGCCGACCCGCGTCACGTACTGGCTGCCGCGCACGATGGTGTCTTCGGAGAACAGCTCTCCGAGCATCCGGTTGTCGAGCTGGGACAGCAGGCGGGTCAGTTCCATCGGCGGTGATGCACGGCGGGCAAAAAACGGAGTTTCAGTTGCAAGAGCGGGGTCGATGGAGTATAGTGTCAGGAATAGGATTGGGGGATCAGGGAGAGAAAAATGAGTCCGAACCATATGTCAGCACAAGAGATAGAAGGTCAGTTTCAGCAAGTGTTTTCGGACGTGAGTGAGGACGGCAAGGCGTACTATATTACCGAACAGGGAAAAGCCAGGGCGGTCATTGTCAATGTGGACCGTTATCACGCCATGCTCGATGCCCTGGAAGACTTTGGCGAACATGATCCTGCCGACGAAGACCTGATCCAAAAAGTGCTGGGGAAAGCACACCGCGCGTAGGCGCATTACTAATCTGGTATGGACAAACATCCCTCGGCGGCAGTCGAGGGTTTTTTGTGTACGGGTTTCTCAGGTGACTTGATCCAAGCGTCTACAGTTTAATAGCTTACAAGCGGGTCGTCCTCGCTTCGCCAGGGTCGTTCGGACCATCCAGGGATCTGGGCTATCGCGTGCCTCGTCCATTCCGACAAGCAGGTGGCCAGCTCGGGCTGATGCTCGTGGCCGGCCTGGGTTTGCTGCTGGCCGGCTGCATTTCCATCGGCGGCGCCCCCTCGCCACAATTCCGGGAAGTATTGCTGGAGGGGGAAGGCCGGGACAAATTCCTGATGATCGATATCGACGGCCCCATTTTCAACACCCCCCTGCTGGTGCCCAACCTGGGCGTGGTGCCGGGCATGACGGCCCGTGTGCGCCAGGAACTGGAGCTGGCCTTCAACGATCCGTCCATCCGGGGCATTCTGCTCCGGATCAACTCCCCCGGCGGCACCCTCACCGACAGCGACATCATCTTCCACTCCCTGATGGAGTTCAAGAAAAGCAAGAACATCAAGATCGTCGCCTCCATGGGGGATATCGCCGCCTCCGGCGGGCTGTACGTGGCCATGGCCGCCGATGAGATTTACGCGCACCCCACCACCATCACAGGCAGCATCGGCGTGATGATGCCCCATTTGAACTATTCCGGCCTCTTCAGGAAGCTGGGCATCAAATCCGATCCGGTGACCTCGGGGCGCTTCAAGGACATCGGCTCGCCCTACAAACCCCCCGACCCCATGGAGCGGCAAATCCTGCAAAAGCTGGTGATGGAG
>JADFOM010000121.1 GCA_022562835.1 Acidobacteriota bacterium
TCGCCTGACGCGCCACATCCGTTCTGCTGGGTCGATGCCGGCGGCCTTTGGACCTGGACAGGTCGAGGAGTTGGCTCAGCGCGCAGCGGCGGAACCCTCCACCGACGGAATAGACCTCGTCGGTCAGGTGACCTGTGTCGAACCGCATGAATTTGAGGCCCAGAGCGGAGCACCCGAGCGACGGATTGTTGCATATGACTTCGGGATCAAGCGTGCGATCATCAAGGACCTGTCGCGACTAGGCCAGGTCCGGGTTGTACCGGCCAATACCAGCGCAGCAGAGGTGCTCGGTTATGAGCCCGACGGTGTGTTTCTGTCCAACGGTCCCGGCGACCCGGGGGCGGTCGGTTATGCCCGTGACGCGATCGCAGCCTTGCTCGGCGAGGTCCCGGTGTTCGGAATCTGTCTTGGACATCAACTGATGAGCGCGGCTCTCGGCGCCACCACCTACAAGCTGCCGTTTGGCCACCACGGGGGCAATCACCCGGTTCATCACCTCGAGAGTGGCACGATCGAGATCACCAGCCAGAATCACAATTACGCGGTGGCCGAAGGGTCGTTCGGCGCGGCGGAGGTGACGCATCAGAATCTCAACGATGGGGTGATAGAGGGCATCTCGTGTAGCGACGTCGCCGCATTTAGTGTGCAATACCATCCAGAGGCGAGCCCCGGGCCTCATGACAGCCACTACCTGTTCGATCGATTCGCGACTCTGATGGACGTCGGCTCATGATCGCTACCGGCAAACGCACCGATATCGAATCGATCCTCATCATCGGCTCTGGACCGATCGTAATCGGACAGGCCTGTGAGTTCGATTATTCGGGAACCCAGGCCTGTCGCGTCCTGCGGGAGGAGGGCTACCGGGTGATTCTCGCCAACAGCAATCCGGCGACGATAATGACCGATCCCGAGTTCGCGGACGCCACATACATCGAACCGCTTGATGTTGCGGTGCTCGAACGCATCATCGAGCGTGAGCGCCCCGACGCCGCATTGGTGACAATGGGTGGTCAGACCGCTCTGAACCTTGCCATGGAGCTGGTCGAGGCAGGCACCCTGGATCGCTACGGCGTCGAGCTGATCGGCGCATCGCCCGAGGCCATTTCCACCGCCGAGGACCGGGCTCGCTTCAAGGAGGCAATGATCGACATCGGCTTGTCGGTACTAACGTCAGGCTCGGCGCGGGGCGAGGGCGCGACCGTCGCTGAGGCCATCGAGGTCGGCATGGCCCAGGCCAGCGAGGTAGTCGCTGAAGTCGGTCTTCCGGTCATCATCAGGCCGGCCTACATCCTCGGTGGTAAAGGAACCGGAATCGCAGAGACGTTGGAGGAGTTCGAGAAGGTCGCGAGGTTTGGTCTCGAGTCGAGCCCGATCCACGAGATTCTCATCGAGCAGTCCATAGTCGGCTGGAAGGAGTACGAACTCGAGGTCATGCGCGACCGAGCCGACAACTGCGTGGTCGTCTGCTCGATCGAGAACCTCGATCCAATGGGCGTTCACACGGGTGACTCGATCACGGTCGCTCCCGCTCAGACCCTCTCGGATGTCGAATATCAGACCATGCGTGATGCGGCGTTTGCGTGCATCCGACGCGTCGGCGTAGAAACCGGTGGATCGAACGTACAGTTCGCTGTTAACCCCGCCAACGGCGACCAGGTGATCATCGAGATGAATCCGCGGGTGTCGAGATCTTCCGCGCTCGCTTCGAAGGCGACCGGTTTTCCTATTGCGAAGATCGCGGCGCGTCTAGCCGTCGGGTACACGCTCGGGGAGATCGACAACGACATTACAAAGAAGACCCCGGCGAGCTTCGAACCAGCAATCGACTACGTGGTGACAAAGATTCCCCGCTGGGCCTTCGAGAAGTTCCCCGGAACCTCACCAGTTCTCGGCACACAGATGCAATCGGTCGGCGAGGTGATGGCGATCGGCCGCACCTTCACCGAGTCCCTTCAGAAGGGACTGCGATCACTGGAGCTGGGTCGCCACGGCCTCAACGCGGATCCGGCCGAAGCCGAGTACGACGAACTTGACGACGAGGCCCTCGCCGCCGCCGCGGCGATTGCGACACCAGAGCGCATCTGGCAGGTGGAGGCCCTGCTGCGGCGCGGTCGCAGCGTCGAAGAGGTTCACGCGCTAACCATGATCGATCCCTGGTTTCTCGACCAGATGTTGATGATCACCGAGGAGCGGTTGGCGCTTCAAGGCCGATCTCTTGACGAACTTGAGGAATTGGAGATGCGCCGGGCGAAACGGCTCGGCTTCTCCGATGAACAACTGGGGTACCTGCTCGGCTCTAGCGGTCGAGAGGTGCGAGAGGCGCGCAAGGCGTTGGGGGTCGTGCCGACCTACAAGACGGTCGACACCTGTGCTGCCGAGTTCGAGGCGTCGACGCCGTACCACTACTCGACCTACGAGGACGAGGACGAGGTCGTTTCGTCGGCTCGCAAGAAGATCGTGATCCTCGGATCGGGGCCAAACCGAATTGGTCAAGGCATCGAGTTCGACTACTGCTGCGTCCACGCCAGCTTCTCGCTTGGCGATGCCGGTTACGAGACGATCATGGTCAACTGCAACCCCGAGACCGTCTCGACCGACTACGACACGTCGGATCGCCTGTACTTCGAGCCACTCTGCACCGAAGATGTGCTCAACGTCATAGACGCCGAACGACCCGACGGGGTCATCGTTTCGCTCGGTGGGCAGACTCCGTTGAAGTTGGCAGCCGAACTGCCGCCGGAACTTGTGCTCGGTACCCCGCCGGAATCGATCGACCGCGCCGAGGACCGTGATCTGTGGAATCGGCTGTGCGCTCGCCTCGAGATCCCACAACCACCCGGGGGAATGGCATCCGATGTCGACGGTGCATTCGACGTTGTGGAAAAGATCGGCTATCCGGTGTTGGTTCGTCCCTCATATGTGCTCGGCGGACGTGCGATGGAGATCGTCTATGACGACGACGATCTGCGGTCGGCTATGACAGCGCTCGCCAGCCTTAATCGCGAGGGCGGCCTGTCGGCCGAGCGACCGGTGCTGATCGACCGGTTCCTCGAGGAGGCGACCGAGGTAGACGTAGACGCCATACGCGACAGCACCGGCGAGGTGTTGATCGGCGCGGTAATGGAACACGTCGAAGAGGCCGGCGTGCACAGTGGCGACAGTGCGTGTGTGATCCCTCCCCAGCACCTGTCGGCTGAAACGGTAGAGGTCATCGAGGCGTACACGACACGGATCGCCGAGGCGTTGTCGGTCGTTGGTCTGATCAACGTGCAGTACGCAGTGAAAGCGAACCAGATGTTCGTGATCGAGGCGAATCCGAGGGCCTCGCGTACGGTTCCGTTCGTCGCGAAGGCAACCGGCGTGCCATTGGCGAAGCTCGCAACCCGTGTCATGGTGGGCGAAACCCTTGCGTCGCTCGGCGAGCAGGGCATGATCGTTCGACGCCCGGTGATCGAACATGTGGCGGTGAAAGAGGCCGTTCTGCCATTCAACCGCTTCCCCGACGCCGACCCGGTTCTTGGGCCGGAGATGCGTTCTACCGGTGAGGTCATGGGCATCGACCGAACGTTCGGTCTGGCGTTCGCGAAGAGCCAGATCGCTGCCTGGGCCGCACTGCCTGAATCGGGAACAGTGTTCATGTCGATGGCTGACCGAGACAAGGCGGTGGGTATAGAGACAGCCGAGATGTTCGCAGGGATGGGGTTTTCGATTGTTGCGACCGAAGGTACCGCAGCGGCCTTGCGCGATGCTGGTATCGCAGTCGACCGGGTTTTGGCCAAGCTCGCTGATCGGCTGCTCCCTGGGGCGATACATTCGGTGACGCTGATCGAACGAGGGGAGATCGATCTCGTGATCAATTCTCCCCAGGGTCGAGGCTCGCGCGCTGACGGGTCTGAAATCCGTGACGCCGCTGGTCGTGCCGGGGTGCCGTTGGTCACCACCGCTGCGGCGGGCCTAGCCGCAGCACACGGCATCTCCGACTGGGCCAACAACGTCCTATCGGTGCGCTCGCTGCAGGAGTTCCACAGTTCAATCGAGCGCGCTCAGCTCAGCCTAGATCTCGACGGCAGCGGTCACGATGGTTGATCTAAGCGTTGAAGTCGGGCCGGTAGCGCTGTCCAATCCCATCATCGCGGCTTCGGGAACGGCTGGCCACGGAGCTGAGCTCGACGCGTACATGCCGCTGTGTGACCTCGGCGGCGTCGTAGCCAAATCGTTGTTGTGTGAGCCGTGGCCGGGTAACCCCGCGCCGCGGATCCACTCGGCCGGTGTGAGCATGATCAACAGCGTTGGGCTCCAGGGACCGGGTGTGAAGCGTTGGCGCGAAACCGATCTACCGACTCTGTCGCGCTCGAGGGCGACAGTGATAGCCAGCATCTGGGGACGCAGCGTCGACGACTTCGAACGAGCGGCAGAGGACATGGCTGGAGCGGACATCGTGGCCTTAGAACTCAACGTGAGTTGTCCGAACACACATCGTGGTGGCCAGATGTTTGCACATGACCCCGATGTAACAGCCGAAGTGGTTGAGCGGACCGCGGTCGCCGGTGTGCCACGCTGGGTCAAGCTCAGCCCCAACACAGACGCACTGGTCGACGTTGCAAGAGCTGCAGCGCAGGCAGGAGCGGAAGGTCTGACGCTGGTCAATACGTTGCTCGGGATGGTCATCGACGTGGAGCGACGCCGGCCGACTCTCGGCGGCGTGACCGGCGGAGTATCAGGTCCTGCGCTGCATCCTGTTGCAGTACGTGCGGTCTATGAGTGCCACAAGGCATTGCCAGATACGCCGATCGTCGGAGTCGGAGGTGTAGCCTCGGCGGCCGATGCAGTCGAATTACTGTTGGCGGGTGCAAGCGCCGTACAGGTCGGGACTGCTACGTTTTCGGACCCGCGGGCACCGATGCGCATCCTTGATGAGCTTCGACGGTGGTGCAATGCGCACGATGTGTCCAGTGTGAAGGAACTGATCGGAGAAGCCCATGGCTAAAAGTCAACAACAGGCCGTCGACGAGGCCGTGCGTGACAAGCTCGCCCTGGTACTCGATGTCGATGACCTCGTGATAGCACAACGTCTCGCCCGCGACCTCAAACCATATTTCGGTGCCGCTAAGGTTGGGCTAGAACTCTTCTCGGCGTCTGGCCTTGATTCGATCGAGATGTTGCGCTCGATGGGCTATAACGTGTTTGTTGACCTCAAGTTGCATGACATCCCGACAACCGTGCATCGGGCCTCGAGGGTGCTTGGCGAGCTAGGTGTTTCCTACCTGACAATGCATGCTCAGGGCGGACTTGAGATGTTGCGGGCCGGTGTCGAGGGCCTCGCCGAAGGTTCGTCTGACAGCGACGTCGAGTTCAGCCACGCGCTGGCCGTGACGGTGTTGACCTCCGATAGCGACGCACCGCCACACATCATGCCGAAGCGGGTCATGCTGGCCGCCGAAGCCGGATGTGGAGGCATCGTGTGCAGCGTGGCTGACCTGAGCGACGCGCACAGCTACGCCCCACGTTTGTTGCGCGTGACCCCGGGAATCCGTCTAAGCGGCGCCGACCATGACGATCATGCGAACCCGTCGACACCGGCGGATGCACTCGACAACGGCAGCGATCTTCTCGTCGTGGGCCGCACGGTTACCCAGGCCGATGACCCAGTGGCCGCCTGCGAACGGATCTATGCCGAGATCGCTGCGAATTCAGAGGGGTAAGCCGGCGGGATTCGCCCGAACCTCGACGACCAGCCACTAACCTGAGCAAATGGCTGGAATCGCTGACATGTCCGACGAGGAACGCGCCGCGGCACTTCGCAAAGCCGGCGAGGTGCGAACTGCGCGGGCTGAGCTCAAGAGCTTGCTCAAGATGGGGTCGCTGAGCTTTCGCGAGGTGCTAGATCGTGCCGACTCCGAGGAAATGGTGGCGAAGACCAAGGTGTTGAGCATCCTTGAGTCAATACCCGGCGTGGGAAAGGTTGGCGCTCGTCGCATGATGGAGGGCATCGGGATCGCCGAGAATCGTCGGCTTAAGGGCCTTGGCGACCGTCAACGCGACGCATTGCTCGCCGAATTCGGCTGAGTCGCACGAATCGTGATCATCGTACTTTCCGGTCCCGGCGGGGTCGGCAAAGGCACCGTTGTCAAACGGTTGCTGGCTCGAGACGACGACATCACCCTCAGCCGTTCATGGACAACACGTCCACAGCGACCTGGCGAGACCGACGACGCCTACCACTTCGTGGATCGCGCAACCTTTGAGGCTCACCTACATTCCGGTGGTTTCATAGAGACCAATCAGCTCGCGGACTGCTATTACGGCACTCCGCTTCCCAAGGACCTTGGCGATCAGGACAGCGACCTATTGCTCGAGATAGAGGTGAACGGCGGTCGTCAGGTCCGCGACGTGGATCCCGAGGTGTTGTTGGTATTCATCGACGCGCCAAGTCTGTCCGAACAACGAGCACGGCTACGGGCGCGGGGCGACGAGGAGGAACATGTCGAGCTGCGTGTGGAGATTGGCGCGGCCGAGCGAATCGAGGCCGAAACGCTCGGTTATGAGCGCGTCATCAACGATGACCTCGAAAGATGTGTGGACGAAATCGAACGCTTGATCAACATGCACAGAAACGACGGCCGCGTCGGTTGAGCGTGCGCCACACTCCGATTGAGACCGAGAACCTCATTTGGTCGGCGATCTTCTAGACTGATAGTTCGCGCCAATTACGCATTGGCATACGGACGACAACCGCTGGAGTGCCGCGAAATGTCAGATAACACGATGATGGTTCCCCAGATCGAAAGCTTGTTGGAGCGAGCCGAGTCCAAGTTTCGGCTGGTGACTCTCAGCTCAAAACGTGCTCGTCAGATCAACCGTTACTTCGGTGAGCTCGGAGAGGGCGACGGTCAGGCCATACCGCCACAGGTGGCGTCGACCGACCGCAAGTCACTGTCGATAGCGTTTCAGGAAATCGCTGCGGAGAAGATCGTGCCCGTCGAGATCGTCGAGGGAGCAGAGGCTGGCGACGAAGCCGACGCCTCCGATGACGCCGACAAGAGCACCTGAGTCAAAGATCGGTCGAGACGTTAGCGATGCAACCGCTCGAGGGTTCCCATATCGTCTTGGGTGTCACCGGCGGTATCGCTGCATACAAGTCGGTCGAGCTCTGCCGGCGGCTGTGTGACGCGGGAGCGTTCGTGTCACCGATCATGACGACCGCTGCGACGAGATTCATCGGTGAGATGACGCTGTCCGCCCTCGCATCTGAGCCGGTGCGGATGACGTTGTCGAGTGGCGATGATCCGATCGCGCACACGACACTCGGCCAGAAGGCCGACGTGATCGTCGTGAGCGACGGGCCGTCGTCCGCCTCTGGCGGAGCGGAGTGGGGCCTGAGCTACG
>JADFOM010000122.1:0-1405 GCA_022562835.1 Acidobacteriota bacterium
ATCCGTCCGCGGTCATCGCGACCCTTGCGCCATTTGGTGTTAGCGGACCCTGGGCGGACCGTCCGGCCTCGGAGTTCACGTTGCAGGCGATGGTTGGATCGACCGCAGCTCGAGGGGTACCTGGCGAGGAACCGGTCGCGGTCGGGGGTGAGCTCGGCGACTTCGTGTTGGCTGCATTTTCCGCGCCCGCCATTCTTGCAGCGACGCTCGCAGCGCAGAGCAGGGGTCACGGCGCCCATCTCGACTTCTCGCAGTTCGAAGCCATGATGCACGCCTTTCAGACCTACCGCCCGATCTTCGCCGCATTCGCACCGCAACTTCGTCCCGACGCCTTGATAGAGATTCCCTCGATCGAGCCGGCCGCCGACGGACTCGTCGGCTTTTGTTGCATCACAGCTCAGCAGTGGCAGGACTTCTGCGCCATGATCGGCGCGCCAGACTGGGCAGAGGACGAGTCGTTGACGACCTTCGAAGGTCGCATGGCACGACGCGACGAACTCTGGCGCCGCATACGAACCTTTACCCGTCGCTACAAAGTCGACGAGCTCGTCGACTTGGCCGTGGCCTTCCGTATCCCGGTTGGACCCGTAGGCACAGGCGATGTCGTTGCCGGCCTCGACCACTTCGCGCAACGCGGCGTGTTTGTCGACAACCCCCATGGTTTCACCCAACCCCGCCCCCCATACCAGTTTTCTCGCTCGACGCTCGCACCACTACGTCGAGCCCCCCGGCTCGGAGAGGCGATCGACACTCCTGCCGCAACGCTGCGGGCGTCGCTTACAGGCGACGTGCACAAGCCGCTCGATGGTGTGCGCATCGTGGATTTGTCAAGCTTCTGGGCCGGTCCCATCGCGGTCAATCTGTTGCGTGTCCTTGGCGCTGAGGTGGTCAAAGTCGAGTCTCATGTGCGGCTCGACGGTATGCGCTGGGCCAGTGGGTTGCAGCGCGAGCAACGCTGGGAGTTCTCCCCGGTGTATCACGGTGCCAACGTAGGCAAGACCGTCGTCAACCTCGACCTCGAGACCGAGAAGGGGCGAGCCGTGTTGCGCGAGCTCATCGCGAGCAGCGATCTGGTCTTCGAGAACTTCAGCCCGCGAGTCGTCGAGCGTTGGGGGTTCGCGTGGGACGACATCGTGGCGATCGACCCTTTGGTCAGTCTCGTTCGTGTGCCGGCGTTCGGGCTCGATGGACCGTGGCGTGACCGCGTCGGTTTCGCGATGACGATGGAGCAGGTGAGTGGGCTGGCCAACCGCACCGGCCATGTCGATGGCGAGCCCCGGGATCGAGGGGAGCAGGCTGACCCCGAGCAGACCGCTCAGGGCGTTCAGGTAGGCGGCGGCTAGAATGTTTCCGACCTCCTGCAGAGCCGAGCGTTGCAGGTCGGTCAGACGGTTGTCCCAGGCTT
>JADFOM010000122.1:1415-7382 GCA_022562835.1 Acidobacteriota bacterium
GCTGGCCAACCGCACCGGCCATGTCGATGGCCCGCCGCTGGTACCGCGTGGTCCGGTCGACACGATCGCTGGCATGCACGCTGCGTTCGCGGCAGTCGTGGCGGTGTCGCAACGCGATCGGCTGGGGGTGGGCCAACTCGTCGAGGTGCCGCTTATAGAGGGCGCACTCGCTGTGGCTGCGGAACAGGTGATCGCGTGGTCGGCCTATGGAGAGGTGCTCGAGCGGATGGGCAACCGGTCCGCGCTGGCAGCACCCCAGGGGCTGTATCGCAGCGTTGACGACGAGTGGGTCGCGATCTCGGTCAGAACCAACGGGCAATTCGAGGCGTTGTGCAGTCTGGTGCAGGGCCTCGACAACCTCGACCGTCACGGCGATATCGACGCGGTCGATGACCTGCTCGATGACTTCAGCCGATTGCGTCTGGCCGAGGATTCGGTTGAACTGCTGGTGGCGGCGGGCGTACCTGCGGCGGTGTGCGTGCACGCCAATGACAGTGCAGAGACGGCACAGCACGCTGCGCGCGGGTTTGTGCAGCCGATGGAACACGAGATCGCCGGCACGGTGCCGTACCTCGGATTCCCAATGCAGATCGACGGCGAGACGTACCGGCTCGGCGACCCTGCACCAACCTTGGGTCAGCACACCGCTCAAGTGTTGGGTTCGCTCGGACTCGACGATGCCGAGATCGCCGATCTCCAGGCTCAAGGTGTGACCGGAGACTGGCCCAAGGGTGTCCCTCGTCGGTAGTGTCGGCGATCATTGGCGCGCTGCGTTGAAACGAGGGAGTCGTCGGTGTCAGAAAATTCGAGCTCGGGCCTCTATGAGGAACTTCGTGCGATGGTCGGTCTCAGCGGAAACCCGAGGGTGGCGCGCGATCCAGTAAACGTGCCGACCACTCGCAACTGGTGCGACGCGATGTCCGAGGCGAACCCGAACTTCACCGATTCTGACATGGCCGCCACGGGCCCTCACGGTGGACTGGTTGCACCACCGGCCACGCTCAATGTCTGGACGATGTCCGGACTGACGATGGGACAGCAACCGCCACGTGACATGGCCGAGCCCTCAGCAGTGGTCTATTCCAAGCTCGACGCGGCGGGATACTCGAGCGTTGTCGCCACCAACTCCGATCAGGTGTATCACCGTTACCTACGCCCTGGTGACCTGATCACGAGCGTCACAACTCTTGTCGATGTGTCCGAAGAGAAGACGACTGCGCTCGGCGTTGGCTATTTCGTTACAACGGAGGCGGCGTTCACCGACCAACACGGAGAATCCGTTGGTTCGTTGTTCTTCCGCGTTCTCAAGTTCAAACCGGGAACAGGGCGAACTCGTGAGTCGAAGCCCGATCCAAAACGCGACGCCCTGATCGAAGCGGGACTGGACCCCGACGAATTCTTTCCGCCCGAGCCTCGTCCGGCGCGGCCGAGACCGCAATGGAATGAGGACCAGGCATGGCACTGGGAAGGGTTACGGGAGCGCGAGTTGCGCATCCAACGATTCACCGATGACGGCACCCTCGTGCATCCGCCCGCGAACGCGAACCCGAACACCCAGTCGATGGACTACGACTACGTCGTCGCTTCGGGCCGCGGCACTCTCTACAGCTACACGGTGCCGCAGTATCCGCAGGTGCCTGCCTTCGACTATCCGCTGGTCGTAGGCCTGGTCGAGCTCGAGGAGGGCGTACGCGTCGTTTCCAACATCATTGACGTGCCAGCGGATCAACTCGAAATCGGAATGCCGCTAGAGGTCTGTTATATCGACACCCACGACGATGTGACCTTGCATCAGTTTCGGCCCGCGACGGCCCCACGCAACGAGACGACCCTGTGCGCCGCCGACGTTGCAGTCGGCGATCGTCTTCCGCTCTGTCCTATTCCGCTCGATCATCGGCTCATCATTTCGACGGCCCTCGCCACCCGTGACTTTCAGGACGTGCACCACGACGTTGCGGCCGCCAAGGCGAAGGGTTCAAAGGACATCTTCATGAACATCCTGACGACGAGTGGCCTCTGCAACCGCTGGGTCGGTGACTGGGCCGGCCCTGATGCCATGTTTTCCAAACTCGAGGTCGGGCTTGGTGCGCCCAACTATCCGGGCGACACCATGACCCTCTCGGGGGCTGTCACGGCGGTCGCTGACGACGGCACGATCACGGTTGGGTTCAAAGGGGCCAATTCCCTCGGCAACCACGTGACCGGCAGCGTCGAAATTGTGCTGCCGGACAGGTCTGCCGCGATCGGGGAGGGGAGCTGACATGGCGAAGTTTGATCGCAAGACGGCAATCGTTGGTATCGGTGCCACCGAGTTCTCGAAGAACTCGGGGCGTACTCCGATGCAACTCGCGACCGAGGCTTGTCTCGCCGCTTGTAGCGACGCTGGTCTCGATTCCTCGAAGGTCGACGGCATGTCGGTGTTCAGCTCTGAGAAGAACACTGAGATCGAGGTCGCCCGCAACCTCGGGATCGGTGAGCTGACGTTCTTTTCGATGATAAATCACGGTGGAGGTGCTCCCTGCGCGGTCGTTCAGCAGGCCGCAATGGCGGTGCACTCCGGTGTGGCGGACTATGTGCTCGCCTACCGGGCCTTCAACGAACGTTCCTGGAACCGATTCGGCTCCGGCGTTCAAGGACGGCATCAGAGTCCTGAAGCGTTCGACGTGAGTTTCTCGTGGACCTCGCCGTTCGGGCTGCTAACCCCAGCGCAGTGGGTAGCGATGTTTGCGACGCGCTACATGCACGCCTATGGCGCCACATCGGAGGACTTCGGTCGAGTCGCTGTGGCGGATCGACGCCACGCCGCCAACAATCCGGCCGCGTTCTTTTACGAGAAACCGATCACGCTTGAAGACCACCAGAACAGCCGCTTCATTTCTGAACCCCTTCGGTTGCTGGATTGCTGCCAGGAATCAGACGGTGGCCAGGCGCTATTGATCACGACGATGGACCGTGCCGCCGAGTTGAATCAGAAGCCAGCGGTGATCGCTTCCGCGGCGCAAGGCGTGGCGGAGGATCAGCATATGATGCGGTCCTACTACCGAGATGACATCACCGGCATTCCCGAGATGGGTCTGGTCGCCCGTCAGCTCTGGAAATCGACGGGACTTGGACCGTCGGACATTCAGACGGCCACTATCTATGACCATTTCACTCCGTTGGTGTTGCCACAGTTCGAGGAGTTCGGGTTCTGTGAGCGTGGTGAGGGCAAGGATTTCATCGCGGACGGCAATATCGAGATTGGCGGTGCGCTGCCAATCAATACGAACGGCGGTCAGCTCGGAGAGGCCTACATCCACGGAATGAACGGTGTCGCCGAGGCGGTGCGGCAGGTGCGAGGCACTTCTGTCAATCAGGTTGACCACGTCACGAACGTGTTGGTCACCGCCGGTTCGGGCGTGCCGACGAGCGGTCTGATTCTCACGACCGAGACCTGACGCTTCGTTGGTCCTCACCCCGAGGTTTGGAGCTCTCCATCCGTGGTGGGAGAAGAACTCCCTACAACGGTGGGTTTGGCCGGTTTCTGCGCTAGAACAGCGCAATGATCGAAGAATCGACCAGCATCGTGATCGACCGGACACCCGACGAGGTGTTCGCTGCGGTCAGCGACGTCTCGCGGATGGGGGAGTGGAGCGCCGAGACCACCAAATGCCGCTGGGTCGACGGCGCAAGCGGCCCTGCTGTAGGCGCACGCTTCGAAGGTGACAACGTCGCCAAACTTGGTCCCCTGACGCTGAAGCGCTGGACGACGACCTCGATGGTGAGCGAGTGCAGCCCTCGAGAGGTTTTTGAGTTCGTCGCCGAGGAGTACACGACCTGGCGATACGAGTTCGCATCACAGGGCGACCAGACGCGGGTGACCGAATCGTTCTCACACAGGCCGTATGAGGGTTTGTCGGGTTTTGTTTACGAAAAGGTCTTGCGACGCCCGAAGGCGATGGTCAAAGGAATGAAGGCGACGCTCGAAAGTATGAAATCGGTGCTGGAGGCCAGCTGATCGCGCAACTGTGCAAGGTCTGTTGAGAAGGTTTGGATATGTATCTGGAGACGTCTAATCGAGGAGCTTGAGTGAGCAGAGACTGGACAGAATCCGACATCGTCGACCAGACCGGAAAGATCGTTCTGGTCACGGGCGCCAACAGCGGCCTCGGTTTCGAAATCGCCAGAGCCTTGGCCCAAAAGGGCGCACACGTAGTGATGGCCTGTCGCAACCTCGAGAAGGCCGCCGCCGCGAAACAACTGATCGATGCGATCGATCCGATCGGAGCGACCGAACTTCTCGAGATGGATCTCGGCAGTCTCGACTCGATCCGCATCGCAACAGAGACTTTCCTTCGCTCGCACCAACGGCTCGATGTCCTCGTCAACAACGCGGGGATCATGTGGACTCCCAAGGGTCTGACAGTCGACGGGTTCGAACAGCAAATCGGGGTCAACCATCTCGGGCACTACGCGCTCACGGGGCATTTGCTCGGTGTTCTACAGGAGTCCGGCGCGGCACGTGTCGTGTCGATCAGTAGCTTTGGCCACAAGCCAGGCAAGATCAACTTTGACGATCTACAGAGCGAGATGAAGTACTCACCCTTCAAGGCCTATTTTCAATCAAAGTTGGCGAACTTGCTGTTCATGCGCGAACTCCAGCGGCGCCTCGCCGAGGCCAAGAGTGAAACGATTTCCGTGGCAGCGCATCCGGGCGGATCGAGTACCAATCTTGGTCATGAGAGTCCAGGCGGCGTTGTCTCAACGCTGTTCCAAAAGGCCCGTCCGCTCACGGACCGGCTCTCTCAGAGCGCCCAACAAGGAGCTCTTCCGATGCTGTTGGCCGCGACGGGACCCGATGTCGTCGGCGGCGATTACTACGGACCGACTGGGTTCATGGAGTTGAGAGGTGCACCGGTGGAGGTGGGCATGTCGAAGCGGGCCTTAGACGACGCGACCGCGCGGCGATTATGGGCTGTTTCCGAGGAACTGACCAGCGTCACCTACAAGTGGTGACGCTGCATTCATCTAGCCGCTCGGGCGGGTTCGAGCAGAGGCAGATTCGCGCCGAGGGCCTCACTCGCATAACGAGCCAGCTCGAGGATCGCTGGCGCGCTCGACGGACCCTTGGCGAGCGTCTTCGCCGCATTCACGAACATGGTTCCGCCGTCGCCACGAGGTCCCCAGACGACATTGCCGACCGAGTTGTTTGCATCGTCGGGCATCGTTTCGAGAGATCCGCGTTCATCGCGGCCGATATCGAGTGTGTGTAACTTGTCCGGTCGCGTCGGCGTCTGAAAAATTCCCCTGGCCCAGCGCTGTTCGTCGAGCCTGTCGCTCAACCACGATTCGAGCGTGCCGGCGTCCAGATCGTGCGCGACCCCTTCGATGATCGCGAGGTTCAACAAGAACAGGCTGATCCGTGAGCCGTCCGATGTTTGCACGGTCGTCGGCAATGCTCCGCCGAAACGAGTGTTCACCTCCGTGGGTACGAAACCTGAACTGCTCATGATGCCGTCTAGCGTGAACACGCCTCGATAGGCGACGCGTCGATGCAACTCGGCCCCCAGCAGTCGAGCGGCCTTACGCATTGCGCGGCGATCTTGCACCGACGGGTCCCAGTGGCTGCCCGCTTTGGCGTAGACCAAGCGATGTTCGGCAGTGTCGCGGTAGACGAACAATTCCATGGGTCTGAACGCAATCGATTCGCCGTTGTGAACCAAGCCGTGGATGCTGCACGGGATACCCTCGATGAACGGCATCACGCGGACCTGGCGGTGCTTTGTCGAAAGTGATTCGCTGTGGTGGCGCGCCGCTTGTTCGTCGATGATCCAATGGGTTCCGTGGCCTCCTCCGTGCCAGCCTGCTGTGTTGTCGGCCGCCCAAACGGTGCCGAGGTCCGACGCTAGTTCCCGGTGTGCGGCGATCACCGAGTTGTTGTCTGTGAGCGACACGACTCGGCTGATCGAGGCGCTCACACCAGCGTCG
>JADFOM010000002.1 GCA_022562835.1 Acidobacteriota bacterium
GGCCACAGCCTGGTTCGCGATGGTCTTCGCCGCGATCGCCCTCACCGCGGCCAGCGTCAGCGCCCTCGCCGTGTCGCTTGGGCTCTCGCTGAGCGACGGTGGCGGCGTCGGCTTCGCCGAGGCGGTTCAGATCGCCCTCCTGCCCATCGCCACAATCGCCCTCCTCTTCCTCGTCCGTATCGCCGTCGTCTCCATCGCCGATCCTCGCCAGAGGCGGCCCGGTCGCGTCCTGAGACGGCTCTTTAGATACCTCCTGCGCACGTTCGACCGCGGCGTGGCAGGCTTCAGCAACGCCTCAGGCGCGGCCAGCAGCGCCGGGCAGGTCGGACTACGGGTCGCCGCCGCCGCCCTGGCGACAGCTACGGTGATTGGCCTCGGCGTCGCCGCTCCGCTCATCGAGAACGACGACGGCGGGCCCGGCACGGTCTTGGTCGCCGCTTCGCCCACAGCCGAGCCGATCACCGCCAGCGCCACCGCGACTCTCGAGCCGACGGAGGATGGAGTGGTCGGCTCGCCCACATCGACACCGACGCCTACGCCTGTCGGGCAGACTCCCGCGCCTACTCCTGTCGGGCAGACGCTCACACCCACACCGACGCCGACGCCGATACCGACGCCTACGCCTGTCGGGCAGACGCCTTCACCGACACCGACGCCGACGCCGATACCGACGCCCACGCCTATCGGGCAGACGCTCACACCCACACCGACCGCGCCACCGCCTACCGCGCCGGCGCCCACCGCGCCACCGCCCACCGCGCCGCCGCCCACCGCGCCACCGCCCACCGCGCTACCGCCCACCGCGCCACCGCCCACCGCGCCACCGCCCACCGCGCTACCACCCACCGCGCCGCCGCCCACTGCGCCACCGCCCACCGCGCCACCGCCGACGCCGGAGCCGATCTTCGGCACTATCGTTCTCGATCTGCCGCCCACCGCGCCGCCCTGCTGCGAATTGGGCAGCCCGGTCAAGGTTTGCTGGACGATCAGCGCCCTCGTCCCGACTCGTATCCTGGACGTTACGCCGGGGGGCCCGGGGGTCGTCCTGGAGGTCCACGATCCCGCGTCGACGGATCTCGGGCACTGCGACACCATCTTCGTCCAGCCGCCCCCTGGCCCCCACAGCTACTGCCTGCAGTACAAAGATGCCATGAGCAACTGGATCACGATCGCCTGCGTCGAAGTGACTGTGTTCGTGACGTAACGGGGGAGACGCAAAGACCGCTAGACCTGCGCGAGGGACGCGGCAAGAGCGGATGAGCGAACCCAGTTTGTGTGCGGGGCTGGCCCCACTCCGGTGGCCGTCTGAGGTTCGACGCCGCCGCCAATGAACGGCGAGGAGGCTGAACCTAGCGCTGCATCCGAAAGCCTGTGGCCACTAGACAGGTTTTGGGGACGGTCGTTCGGGCGCCGGCACGGAGCCTTACCTGGCGCCCTTAGCTATTGCCGGCTTCGCCGCCTTCACCTAGGGCCTCTGCGCCCTCGCCTTACGCAACCGTACGGAGTAGCTGCAGGCAAGGTTCGATTCGCCCCGTAAGCGGCGATGGCCACTTCCTTCGGCGAACGGGCTTGACAGCTTCGCGTGTTTGACTATAATGCAGGCATCGCCGATTGGGGGTGCGGAAATGAGGCGAGTATCCTTGCTATACGAGACGCCGGGCCTGCGGAATGCAGGATGGCCCGGCGTTGTTGTCGTTCTGGAAGTGGCGCTATGAATTAGCGTAAGGCGTAAAGAGGCCTCGGCGGCAGTAACCACCGAGGCCCGGAGCTAAAGGAATGCGGGTGCACACTCTAGCCTTTTGCATTCTACGGGTGACAGCAGCGACACGACAACGGCTGAACGGTTAGGAAGTAGTTAGAAAAGGGAGGAACGATGAAAAGCCTAATGATGATTGTGCTCGCCTCAGGCGTGATCGCCCTCGCAGCGCTGTTCGGGAGAGGCAGCGATGTGGCATTCGGCGCGACGGTCGACATAGAAATTCTGGCTTTCGATGTGGTTGATCCAAGAACCGGGTTGATCACAGACGCTATCACGATTCACGCGGGGCACGAACTTCCCCTTGTCTTTCGAGAGACGATAAGATCGACCCCTGCAGCACAAGACGTGGACGACAATATGGAGGCTGATCCGGTCGTTGGGAAATATACATGCAAAAAGAGAACTGGTGAGAGTTGTCACTGGGTGAACGACAAAGGCAAGAAGTTTGCTGTAGACAACAAAACCAAGATCGTCGTAACCGCGGCTGCTGGCGTGTTTACATGCACGTTCGATCCGCCCGGTGCTGCAGCCTCTTTCGCGTTCACGCCCTGTAAGGTTGCAGTTAAGAACGTCAAGAGTTCTGTTCCCGAGTCGGCGATTACGCTGGACATCACTGGGAATACCTGGTTGCCGTCGGTGGACGAGATAGGCACGCATGTCTTCAATTGGACCCTCGAAGCCATCCCTGGCCCCGGAGACGTGGACAGCAACCCCGCCAACAACTTTGCTACCGCGTCTGTGACTGTTACAGTTACTTCCCCCGAGGTGGGCGGCACAACCGAACTCCTTGTGGGCGACTCAGATGCTCCCTCAAGTGCAAGCGACGGCTCCGGCGGATGGTTCCCCTACGCGGCCGTTGCGGCAGCCGGGGCGCTCGCCATCGCTGCGGGCGGCTGGTACGCCAGGAGGCGCTGGCTGCAAGGCTGATGCCCACGCACTCCAACGAAGGACCCCTCGGCACCCCCAGGCCGAGGGCGAGAGGAACACGGTTGTAACACGTTAGAGAGGGAGGGTAACTATGAGAAACGGAAACCTGATCCGGCTAATCGGATCTGTCGCCTTGGTGACGGCCGTTGTCGGTATACTGTCGGTCCTGCTTTTAAGCATTCATGACGTGGCCCGAGCGACACACCCTCAGGTCGAACACATTGGGCCCTTTGACATATTCGGTTTTGCGGACGAAAAAGAGTTTGGACTATTCGATAATAAGGATTTCCCTCCACCGGTTGTGAAAGAACTTGAATTCATAAACTCTACTGCCACAAATCCGGGTGGCGGCCCGAGGACACTCCTCGTCTATTTCGACTACATGGACGCCCTCGGAGTGAAGCAGTTCACTCCCGCGGTGGCACACATTATCCCGGGTGGTGCGACGATAAACGTAGATACGGCCCATCAGCTAGACTTCTGCCCTAAGCAAGTCAGCATTCACTTCGAGACTGTGAACGGTAGCATCCTCGACATTGAAGGTGACTTTGTACATACCTGCGTCGTACTCATCAGCATCGGCGGCACAACTGAACTCCTCGTCAGCGGCTCGGACGCGCCTTCAGAGAGTGGAATCGCTGGCTGGCCTGGCGACTCCACGCTGCCCATCGCCGCAGCGGCTGGCGGAGTGCTGGTCGCGCTGGCAGGCGCTGGTCTGTTCATGCGGAGGCGGCTGGTGCGGTAGCGGAAGTCCTCGCATTATCGCTGCTGCGGCCGCCGGTACGGCAACCGGCGGCTGCGGCGCGCATCCTTCGGATCGGCTGCTCTAGGCCTTTAGTGCGGCGAAGGTGATGCCGCGAGTCTCGAAGCTGGCGGCGGACGACTCGTGCTTCGAGCCGGAGAAGACGTCGATCTGGTTCCCCCAACGGACGCCGGCGAAGCCGGAGTGCTGCAGCACCCATTCCCACTCTGCTTCCAGCAGAGCACCGGCGATTCACCCGGACCAGAGGTCGATGTCGTCCTTCGCGCTCTGCGGCACTTCCTTGTGCACGATGATGTCGGCTATCTGCAGGCGACCAGCGGGGCGCAACACGCGGTTGATCTCCTTCATGACGGCCATCTTGTCCGGGCAGAGGTTGATGACGCCGTTGCTGATCACGACATCGATGGATTCGTCATCCACAGGCAAGTCCTCGGCCAGCCCGTCTCGGACCTCCACGTTCGC
The DNA here is from genome assembly GCA_022562835.1 of Acidobacteriota bacterium. Lineage (GTDB taxonomy): Bacteria > Actinomycetota > Acidimicrobiia > Acidimicrobiales > SHLQ01 > JADFOM01. Next base: position 3,912 of record JADFOM010000002.1, read on the forward strand.
GAGCCCGGCCTCGCGGGCGCCGGCGGCGGCCTTCTCGCGCATCGCCTCGGTCATGTCGACGGCGATCACTCGTCCGGTTCGGCCCACCTGGCGGGCTGCTATGAGGCTGTCGAACCCGGCGCCGCAGCCTACGTCGAGCACGGTCTCGCCCGGCTTCATACTGCCAAACGAGAACGGGTTGCCGGTACCGACGAATGACTCAACCGTGCCCTGGGGCAGAGCATCGACATCGGCGTCTGGATAGCCAACCATCCGCGCCAAAGGTCTTCCCGTGTGGAAGTGGAAGCCCTTTGCCGGATCCTTCGCGACTTCGCTGTACTTGTCGCTAATCTGAGATCGCAGCGATTCGGCGTCCACCGCCGCCGGCCGCACGTCCATCGTCATTTCGTACCTCCAACCCGTGCCAGCGGCATTCTAACACGGCGATCTCGCCGCCTGCCCGACGGCCTGTAGGGCGGACTCACTTTCACGAGCCAACCCGTGGCCAGAATCGGCGGCGGGACATGCCCGCTGCGCCAGCCGCTGCCAGGGCGACGACCGCATTCGCGAGATCGCGCGGCGCCGGACGGCGAATCCGGCCATCCCGGCTCCGATCACGGCGACGGTTCGCTCGTTGCTCGATACGCCGACAATCTTTGCTTTGGGACGGAACCGCGCCATAGACCGAACCGTGAACCCACTGCCGGATATGCACAGTATGGTCTTGACACCCAGCTCGGTCGCCGCCCTCCAAGCTGCGTGCGTCATCGCGTCTGTGACCGACGGCTGGTTGCTTTCCGACGAAGTCATGTGCAGCGAAGTAAGTTTCTCCGCCCACCCGGCATGGTCGAACTCCTCATCCGCACGCCGGGCGATGCGTGACATGGTGCGCAGGACATTGACGGGATCGATGCCGATCGCTGTCTCGGCTGACAACATCACCGCACTTGAACCGTCCCACACAGCGTTGGCTACGTCACTGGCTTCTGCCCGGGTCGGCGCGGTGTTGGAGATCATCGACTCAAGCATCTGGGTCGCCGTAATGACTGGGAGACCGCCCGCGATACACCTCGAAATTATCGTTTTCTGAAGCGTCGGCAAATCTTCGATCGCACACTCGTTGCCAAGATCGCCCCTCGCCACCATGATGGCGCCCGATGCCTCGATGATGCCATCGAGGTTGTCGACCGCAGAGCGTGTTTCGACCTTGGCGATCACCAGAGGACCCCGTGGGTGCGGCTCCGTGCCGACTCGACGGATGTCGTGGCCGGAACGAACGAACGAGACCGCCAGCATGTCGACGCCAGCTTCGACGAATGCGTCGATAAACCCGAAGTCATCGGGCGTGGGAGTCGACATCGAGAGGCGGTCGGCGGGTACATGTAGGCCGGGACGCCCTCTGACCGTACCGCCGGACGCGACCCGCACGATCGCGTCGGAACCGTCGGCCTCTACGACGTCGATGACCACGCTGCCATCACCAATCTTGAGACGATCGCCGGGCTGGATGTCTCCGAGGAGTTGGTCGTAGTCCACCGAGATGGTCGACGCTGTGCTCTCGGCTTCGCCCACGGTCAAGCGGATTCGATCGTCGGTGATCAGATCGATGCCATCCTCACCAAACGATGCACAGCGCACCTTCGGCCCCGGAAGATCCGCCAGAATGCCGATCGGTAGGCCGAGATCAGCCGCGACGGATCGTACGCGCCGGTAACGTTCGAGCGATTCATCGAGCGAACCGTGTGCGAGAGCCAGCCTCGCCACGTCCATGCCAGCCTTCATGAGCTCGCGGAGTGTGGACTCGCTGTCAGACGCTGGACCTATGGTGGCGACTATTTTCGTTCGTCGTGTCATGTGGCCATCAGCCTACTGCCCGGCTATGCAGTGCAGATCGACTCAACGCGGTTCTGGAGTCAGTTAAACGTTGCGGCCCAGCGGTCGATCGAACGCGCGATCCGGTCGTCGAGTTCGCGATAGCGAGCGACTGCATCGACCGCCTGGCCGAATCGGCCACGGTCCGCGAGTGCACACGCGTAGTCGTAGGCGTCAGAAGCACCGGCGGTCGGTGCCCGGGCCAACACAGCTAGGACTTCGAGTTCGTTCGCCGAGTCACCTCGGCGACGATGTGCGTAGCGGAGATTGCTCAGGACGCGGGTCACTATCGCGGCGCTGTCGCTGGCTGCCAGGTAGCTGGGATCGAAACCGGCCTCTTGTCCGTGTAAACGCTCGAAGAGCGCCTGACAACCCCGACGATCGAGCGCTGAATGAGGCTCGAACGGATCGAAGAAAGTGTCCGCATCCGAGCCGTCGCGCAGCAAGAAGTGGCCCGGGAACCCGACGCCCTCGATCGAGACGTTGTTGCGGCGGCCGACCTCGATGACGACGACGGCAAGAGTGATGGGAATTCCGATGCGGCGTGAAAGAACTACGTCGAGTCGCGAGTTGGCCGGGTCGTAGTAGTCGTCGTGGTCACCGCTGAAACCGTGACGCCCGAAAACGTGTGCGACGATCGAGGCCGTGCATCGATCCGACGTAGCGTCTTCGGCTAGCCGGTCGAGTTGCTCGATTATGCGAGCGGTGTCGAGGTCGGGTCGTCCGATGCCTGCGACACAAGCAAGCGCTTGGTCCAATGCGAGGTTCTCATCGGCGTTCCACTGCTCGAGGAGATGATCGCCATGCGACATGATCGTGAGCGTAGCGGTGGCCAATCCCCAACGCGACGATCGCGTCACCGTTTGGAATAGGTTTGGCACATGTCGAATGAGCATCGCTTCACCGCCCCAGATCTGCCGATCGGCTTCGCGCATCGCGGCGGCACCGAACACGCAGGGGAGAATACGTTTGCGGCGTTCGCCCACGCTGTGGAGGTGGGGTTCCGCTATCTGGAGACCGACGTTCATCTCACCGCCGATGGCGAGGTCGTCGCGTTTCATGACGAGACGCTCGACCGAGTGACCGACGAGACCGGTCGGATCGACGCGCTCGATCTCGCGACCGTGACATCTGCAGAGGTGGTAGGTGGCGGTCGTATCCCCACGCTGGCAGACCTGCTCGAAGCGTTTCCCGACGTGATGCTCAACATCGACGCCAAATCTGATGCCGTGGCGGATCCGCTCATGGACCTACTCCGGGCGATGGATGCCATCGATCGTGTGTGTGTCGCTAGCTTCTCTTCCAAGCGTCTGTCTCGGATTCGCGCTGCGGCCGGTCCGGGGCTGTGTACCGCGCTTGCGCCGAGCGAGGTAGCGACTCTCCGTGCCGGGTCGGTAAGAGGTATCAAGGGAAATTGTGTCCAGATACCGACGACCACGAAGGGGATACGGCTGGCGACCCCTCGCATGATCGACAGGGCGCACCGGGCTGGCCTCTCGGTGCACATCTGGACGATCAACGACCCAGACGAGATGAATGAGCTGCTAGACATCGGCGTCGACGGCATCATGACCGACCGTCCGAGCGTGCTACGCGAGGTACTTGAGTCGCGAGGCGCTTGGGCGTAAGGACGACGCGCATATCCTCAGCTTGCGTCAAGGCTGGCCGATAGGTCGCCATGGGATCTCGGCGTGTCGGAGCGCTCGTGGGCGCGCTCACATTGCTTGGTTCCATCAGCGGTGCGGCGGGATCGCCGGTCCAACGAACAGAGCCGATCGACGCAGAGGGCGGTGAGCCCGAAGCCTTGACCATCGAGAACGTGAATGCACTGGTCGGCGCCGGTGAACTCGCGGAGGGCGTAGAGAGCGTTTCGATCAGCGGCAACGGCTACGAGGAGGCAGCACAGGGCTTCGTCGACACCGTGGTCAGATCTACCGAGGTCGAACTGGCAGTCGACGAGGTTGGCGAGGCGCGTGCAGAGAGGTCCTCAGAACGGACGACGATGGCGGGCGAGCGGGTGCGCTTAGAGAGTGAGCACGTCGATGCTGGGATCGAGTCTGTCGACAAGGCCCGGGCAATCTCAGATCTGGCCGTCGCCGCTTACATGGCGACCGGTAGTGATAGGGATCCCGCCCTGGCGATCTTCGGCGAGGACGGACTCGTCGAGGGCTTCTTGCACCAGCAGCTCCGCGAGAATGCCACGGAACATCAATCCGAGCGCCTCGTCGTCGCGCAGCTAGAGGAGCGCACGCTGTCAGAACAGCGCGTCGAGCTAGACGCGTCGATCGACGCCAATGCAGGTGCCATTGCGGAGCTTGATGCTCGTGCCGATCGCCTCGCTATCGAGCGGGTGAACCTCTATGTCCAACTACTTGCCGACGCTCAGGCCGTACGCGATACCAGGCTGTTGGCCGACGTTATCGGTACGGACTTCCCCGTGGTCGCGCTCGACGCGTATGTGTCCGCCGCGAACCGGGCCTACGAGGATACGAACTGCGGGATTCAGTGGTGGATGATCGCCGCGGTCGGCAAGACCGAATCGGGCCATGGCACCGCACGCGGGTCTTCGCTGGAATCGAACGGTTCCACGACGGTTGAGATAATTGGCATTCCTCTCGATGGCACAGGCGGGACCGCCAGGATCAAGGACACCGATGGCGGAGAACTCGACGGCAACGCATCCTTTGACCATGCGGTCGGTCCCATGCAATTCATTCCTCAGACCTGGAATCGAGTGGGGATCGACGGCAACGACGATGAGGAGATCGACCCACACAATCTGTATGACGCGGCAGCTACCACCGCTCGCTACCTATGCCGGGGCAGATCGATGACGACCGAGGAAGATATGAGGGCTGGGTATTTTTCGTACAACCATCAGGAGGAGTACGTCGAGGCAGTTCTAGCGAGGGCACTCGCCTACCAAGCACTCAACCTCGGGCTCTGACACGAGACTCCGCTCAGCGTCGCTTGGTTCACCACCCTGAGGGTCTCGGCTGGCGCAGCACTGCGCGATGTTGTGGACAACTGCGTAGGCGCGGTGGATGACTAGCCTCAGGCTCTGGATTTCCTGGGGAAATCGCGTATCCACTTGACGTGGCGTGCTCGCGCGTAGAACATCGTCCTGTCGGAGTTGATCCGTCGGGGAATAGGTCCGGAAAGGACCTCGGCCTCACCATGAAACGGGAAACCGAGCACTGGTGAAGTTGAGGTAGCGCCTGGAATCGCTGATCCGAGGGTGAGACGATGACGTGATCGAAGCCGAAACTGAATCGGGAGAATCGAAAGACGACCCGGCTAGGAATCGGTAGGAGAAAGCGACCACGAACTCGTAGCGCAAAGGATAGAGCCGTAGGGGGCACCGACGGGTGGCCGAAGCGACTCGAAACGAGTGGTACGAGGAATTTGAGACATCTGAGCGGAATCCGAACCTCGCCGGAGGTGACGGGCCGCACTGATGAATCGAGGAGTGGCTGGCGCGAACAGGCCAACAGCACCGCCGGGTGAGGTTGGGTGATTCGAGCCGGATGGACATCGACGGATGACCGGGCGCAATTCTCTTAAGTGGAACTGTTGTCGCTGCGGAGTCACAACACGACCACTGGAGAGGTGTCTACGTAGATGCCCGACCCAACAGCAGTGAGGCGACGGTGTCGCTGTCAGAGAATCGATCCGATCGAGGGTCCCAAGAAGCCGAGCGGTTAGCCGCAGAGTTACTTGGGGCTCTCTCCCGTTTTGCAGCTCCGTCAGCCTTGGGGCCCATTTGCCGGAGGCTATCCACATGAATGAGTCGATCGTGTTGTCATTCGACGGTGCCGTCGACGTGATGGCAACGCTTTCTGTGCTTCGTGTCGGGCCCCTTGATCCGGTTCAGGTTCACGATGGCGGTCGAGTTTGCCGAGCGATCTGGGTAGACGGCGTTGCAGCGGTCGCTCAATGGCGCCAGGTCGACGAACGCACCGCCGAGGTCAGTCTCGATACGGGCCCCGGGAAGCCGACTGCGGCGGTCGACCTCGAGCAGTTCGCTCTGAACACGCTCGGTGCCGCCGATGACCCCAGCGCTTTCAGGCCAGATGATGAGGTGCTCAGGCGGCTGGCGCGACAAAGTGCCGGCGCTCGATTCGGACGACACCCGACGGTCAGCGATGTTGTTGTACCGACGATTCTTGGACAGCGAGTGACCGCCGAGGAGGCCCAGAGGGCGTGGCGCCGACTGGTCCAAGACTATGGCAGCGCAGCGCCCCGGCCCTGGCCGCTGCGTATGCCACCGCGGCCGCAAGCTCTGGCTGCTCTCCCCTATTACGCCTTTCATCGATACGGTGTCGATCGCAGCCGTGCCGAAACGATCCGACGGGTGAGTCGCGAACTCGCGCGACGCGACGATCACACGATGTCGAGACGGCTCGAGACGATGCGCGGCGTCGGCGCCTGGACTATGTCTGCCCTACGCCAGCGGGTGCTCGGTGACCCAGACGCGCCGATCATCGGGGACTTTCATATTCCCAATGCGATTACCTGGCACCTCGCTGGCGAGGCTCGCGGTAGCGACCAGCGCATGCTTGAGCTCCTCGCCGAGTTCGCTGGTCAACGAGGTCGTGCTCAGCGTTTGGTCATGCAGCTCGGAGGAGCGCCAAAGTACGGGCCTAAGAGGCGGATATCGCCGATTGCGGAGCGTTGAAACGCTGGTCAGTCCTTGGTGGCCACTGCGTTGGGCGTGACGTTCATTTTCGGTTCAAATTCTGTGGTGGCAATGACACTCTGTTCGGATCCGAGACTTGCTCGCAGGTCGTCGCGACAGGACCGGCAGGGGCCGTAGTATTCGCTGTCGAGTGTTCCTTCACAGCGAGGGCACTGATCTGTTTCGGTCGTCATCCTCACACTCTGGCACAGACGGTGGCGCTGACTGTGGACAAGGTGCCGCGAAATCAAGAGAAAATCCAGAGCTAGTCCCCTCGTTTCCCACAGGGTGGTTGAGCCATGATGGACCGAGCGACGACGACCGCCGACCGAGGATGACAGATGACCGAATTCGATGTATATCTCAGCGACGGATCCCGCCAGACGGTCCCAGCGGACGGTTATGGCCTCGAGGGCCCTCTCACCACGTTCTTTCTGTCCGATTGCGGCAGGGTCGTCCTCGATTCGTGGAGCACGCGGCTTGCTAGCTTCCGTACTGCCGACGTGCGCAGGATTGAACGCCAGGCGCCGGTGGCTGGCGCGAGTGCGGCCTAGCGCGACCGTCCCAAGGGCCGCCGCTTCCTAGGGAACGTATGAGCCCCACCAGGCAGCGGCCGGGAGAGCGACGATCAGCGTTGCGGCGGCGCCGAGCGCCGGTAGTCGAATTCGGGGGTAGCGACACAGAGCGAGCCCGGCCGCGATCGCCAGGGGGAAGGCGTTGTAGCCATAGCGTTCGAAGGAGTTGAGATTCTCGGCACCCAGCGCAATGACCAATGTCGCAATGGTGATCGCGGTGTACGAGGCCGGGAGCCAACGCGCTACCAGCACGGCCAGCGTGCAAAAGATCACCAGGAACATGACATGGATCCCGTCACCGAGGGGATCGTTGAACAACTCCCCAATGCCCTCGATCAAGCGTTGGGGAGGGAGGTTTGGATCGCCGCGCAATTCATTTTGAATCGTCAACGGAATGAGCCAATTATCAAAATGCGCGCTCGCCCACAACACGTAGACAGCCGATCCCAGCGGAGCCGCAAGGAGGGTGCCCAACGCAGCGGGCCACCGCTTGATGTCGAGATCGCCGCGGCATCGCCACAACTCGACGAGGGCGGCGAACGCCAGCAGCGAGCCCAAAGGTCGGGTCAACCCAGCGAAGAACATCAGCACCGCACTCGACACGTAACGTTGCCTTCGCAGCGCCAACATGGCGGCCAGCGAGAGCCAGAGCATCATTGGCTCTGCGTATGCCCACGAGGCCACGAAGCCCGCTGGGAACAACGCGAACGCCCACACGCTCCAGGTCGCGGCTCGGTGGTCACCGGTCTCGAAACGGACCAGCCGGTACATGGCGATCAGCGCACCGCACGCGGCGACGTTCGCGATCACGATCACAGCAGCCGTGTCGGACCCTCCGAACAATGGCGAGATCGCGCGGGCCATCAACGGAAACGCGGGAAAGAATCGGATGCCCTCCTCGCTGATCTCGTCGTAACCGATCTGTGAGATGAAGCGATACCAACCACCGTCCCAACTCAGCAGCTTGCGAGTTAGTTGGTATGGCAGTTCGCCGTCGCCGCTATTGGTCGCTGCGATCCGCACACCCACATAGGCGAGCAGGACCAGAAGGCGAACCGTCACCCACGCAGAAATGACCGGTACGAGCCAGTCGGGTCTTCGCCGCGCGGGGGCGTGTTCGATCGGGGAAACCATGGCTACACCCCGGACACTAGCGGGCACTGCCGACGGCTCGACGTCCATCGGCCAAGAGATCCACCTGGCCGTAGATTGTGATCGCTATGCTCGCCGCGGTGGCGACCACGCGGCTCTGGCGTCGCGTCTAGACCGGCGGAGGGTGCGGCGATGAGCGCAATAACCGACGACACCAAACCGGTCATCATCGGTGCGGGTCCCGCCGGGCTCACGGCCGCTTACCAGTTGTCCAAAGTGGGTGTTGCTGCAACCGTGCTCGAGGCGAGCGATGTGGTCGGCGGCATTGCTCAGACAGCCCAGCGCGATGGCTGGCGGTTCGACATCGGCGGCCACCGTTTCTTCACGAAGGTGCCCGAGGTCGAGGAGCTTTGGCACGAACTCCTCGACGAGGACGAGTTCCTGCTTCGGCCTCGCATGAGTCGCATCTACTACAAGGGCGACTTCTACGACTACCCCCTAAAGGCATCCAACGCGCTGCGAAATCTGGGCGTGCTCGAGGCAATCAAGTGCGTCGGCTCGTACGCGTGGGTGCGAGTACGGCCACCGAAGGACACGACCACCTTCGAGGGATGGACGGCCTCACGCTTTGGTTGGCGTCTTTACCGAACGTTCTTCAAGACATACACCGAGAAGGTATGGGGGGTGCCGGCATCGGAGATCGGAGCTGATTTCGCGGCCCAGCGAATCAAGAATCTCTCGCTCTTCAAGGCGGTCATCAATTCACTGTTGCCTTTTCGCAACAAAAAAAACGTGACGTCGCTGATCGAGGAGTTTCAATACCCGAAGTTTGGACCCGGGATGATGTGGGAGAGATGCCGCGATCTCATCGTTGAATCGGGTGCCACCGTCGCGATGGAGACCTCTGCAGTGGGGTTCGAACATTTCGATGGGAAGGTCCACCGTGTCGTAGCAGAGCACGCTGGTGAGCTGACCTATCATGAGGCCACTCACGTCGTCAGCTCAATGCCTCTGCCCCAACTCGTCGAGTTGATGCGGCCCACACCACCCGACGAGGTTGTGGCAGCCGCACGGGGTTTGCGCTTTCGCGACTTTCTTACCGTTGCATTGGTTGTCCCGGAAGAGGACGGGTTCCCGGACAACTGGATCTATGTGCATTCTCCCGAGGTGCGGCTCGGACGGGTGCAGAACTTTGGGCAATGGTCGCCCTTCATGGTCAAGCCACCCGACACCTGCCTCGGACTCGAGTATTTCGTTAACGAGGATGAGGATCTTTGGGCGATGGAGGAGCACGAATTGGTCGCGCTCGGGACCGCAGAGATGGCGAAGCTTGGCTTGCTCGACCCCGATCGCGTCAAAGCGGGCTATGTCGTTCGTATGCCCAAGGCGTACCCCATGTACGACGCCAACTATAAAGCCAACGTCGGGACTCTTCGGGCTTGGCTCGACGAGCATGCCTCCAACGTGTTTCCTGTGGGGCGTAACGGAATGCATCGATATAACAACCAGGACCATTCGATGTACACAGCGATGTTGTCCGTCGAGAACATGTTTGGTGCAAACCATGACATCTGGTCGGTCAATGTGGACGAGGATTATCACGAGGAACGTTCGACCGACTCGTGAGACCGGCCTAGCCTCGCAGCACCTCAGCGTCAGCTAGCGTGCGTGCATGTCCGCTGACATCGCCTTCGTTCACGGTTTCGCGACGGATTCTCGTCGCACGTGGTCCGAAGCGGGTTGGCTTGAACTGGTCGGCGATGCAGGCCGTAATGCGTACGCCATCGATCTGCTCGGACACGGTCAGGCCGATAAGCCACACGAGTCCGAGGCGTATAGGGACCTGCATCTATGGGTCGATGAGCGGCTACCACCTGGACGAATTGACGCGATCGGCTTCTCCCTCGGAGGCCAACTACTCTTGACTCTGGCTGCGCTGAAGCCGGAGCGTTTCGAACGTCTGGTGCTGCTCGGAGTTGGTGACACGGTCTTCGAGTCCGCATCCGATCCGTCGCTGTTGGTGGACGCGTTACGCGGTACTGCCGATGAGACCGATCGGCACGGTCAACACTTCGCTGCGCTAGCCAGTGAACCCGACAGCGATCCTGAAGCGTTGATTGCCTGTTTGCAGCGTCCCCGCTTCAATTTGACCGAGGAAATGTTGTGCAGCGTTGAGATTCCGGTTCTGATAGCGCTCGGCGATGCCGATTTCGTGGGTCCGGCGGATCGCCTTGTCGCTGCTCTGCCGACCGCGACGTTCACGACCTTGCGGGGAGTCGATCACTTCGTGACGCCGAAGTCCTTCGATGCGCTCAGCGTCGCCCTCGAGTTCGTCGGCGCCGGGCTCTAAGAGGGCGTTCGACATGACCGACCTCGTGGTGACAGTCGTGGTGACCCTGACTCTTTGTGTGCCGCTGGTCTGGTCGGTGGTTGCGCTGCTGGACGCTGCGGGTCACCCGGCTTGGACGTGGGCTTTCGCCGGGAAATCGCAAGTGTTTTGGATTGCATTGATCCTCGCAGGGGTGCTCTCGGTCATCGGGGGATTGATCATCGCGACGATCTACATGCGGCGTGTTCGCCCCGTTCTCATCGACGCCGAGTACGGAATTTTACGAGACTGATCTAGCGGGTGCGCCGCCACAGGTGGGCTGGGGGCTCGCCATACCGACCGCGGGCATGATCGAGCAACGCAGCGGCACGGGCCCTGGCTGAAAAGAAAGGCTCGCGGCGACCGGGGAGAAGCGTCCCGGCAACCAGTTCATACAGGGCCCAGGATGCACGAGCGGTCGACTGTCTCTTGCCGAAGTGTTCGCGGATCAACAGGAGGGTGTTGCGAAGCTGGAGATAGTCGATGATGGCAGCATTCGACGCCATCTGAGGGTTGTTGACCGGTGTGTCCCTAGCGATGCCAACCTGCCAACCCGCAGCGCGAGCACGCAAACCGAGGTCTGCCTCCTCGCAGTAAGCGAAGTAGCGCGGATCGAACAACCCTACGTCGATCAGAAACTCCCGGCGGAACATGACGAGTGTGCCGTGGGGGTATGCCGTGGCCTCGAATCCGCTCCATACCCGCTGCGGCTCGGAGATAGCACCTAGAAACGGATCGACTAGTGGTGTCTGCCCATCGCCTACGTCGGCACTGACCGCTCCGCGGTCGGGGCGTTCATCGAGGTGTGCGGCGAGTTGTCCTACGGCACTCGGCGAGAACTCGGCGTCGTGTGCGGCGACGACGATATGTCCCGAAGAGCTGACAGCCTGAGCCAGCTCGAGGCCCTGATTGACGCCGGGTCCGAACCCGCTGTTCACCTCACTTTGTACAAAGCGAGTATTTGGACCGAGGGATGCGAGGACCGCGGCGCGTGCGGCTGGCGTCGAGTCGTTGTCTATTACGATAACCTCGTCGACCGGTTCAGCTTTGAGGAGTCGAGACACCACATCGAGGACCCGCACCGGTTGGTTTCGGTGCACGACCACCCCGATGATGTTGTTTCCGGTCGGCGTCGCCGAGGCGCTCATGGCGTGGAGGCTACTGGTGCTGTCCTTCGATGCGGATCACATCACCGACCGATTCGACGAGAAGAGCCATTTCGTAGGCAACAAGACCAACATCACAGTCGGGATCGGCCACTACGGACAGACAGGAGCCGTTGGACACTCCGGTTACGAACAGAAATCCGTTCTCCGCTTCGATCATGACCTCTTGCACAGCGCCTCCCCCGAAGAGGCCAGCGGCGCCGTATGCCAGTCCGATAAGCCCTGAAGCCACGGCCGAGAACGCCTCTGCTGAGTCACGGTCGAGGCCACTCGAAACGGCGATGGGGAGCCCATCGGAGGACACCATGATTACATCCTGCACGCCAGGCACCTGCTCGGCGAAGTTGCTGACGAGGCGGTTTGGATTTGTTGTCTGCACGGTCGCTGTCACTCTTTCGGTACTCCCTCTTCCTGGTCGTCTTCCGATGAAGCGCTGGCTCGACCGTTGTGGAGGCCGGCCTGGTAACGCGACAACAGTCTGCGAACCTCTTCGGGTGATCTCTTTGTGGGTGTTAGGGCTTGGCCGGGCTCCTCTGGGGCCATGGCGGTTGCCCCTCTCACACGACTAGAGGCGCCCTGCGATCCTGCTTCGGGGGCCGACGCCCCCTGCGCCTGCATGAATTCGGCGAGCTCCCTAAATCCCGGGGAGGCCGGCGTCGCTGAATCATTGACCAGGTCGAGCGTGGGTGTCGATCGACGTGGCTGTCTTGTCGCCGATTCGGATCTGCTCGGAGATGACCTACCAGCCTCGGCAGGCGCTCCGTCCATCGTCGGCTCTACCGAGGCAACGGGGGTCGGCACCGGGCGGGCCGTCCGAGCCGGCTTGGCCGGCACTTCTGGCGGCGATTCCGCAGTGGTCTCAGGTGGACGTGATGGTGTAGCGCTCGATGGGGCACGGTCCGGGACGGCCGACGGCGAGATCGCCGAGTTGGGCATGGTCACAGTGGCCACCGTTCCCGTTCCCTCACTGGACAGGAGGGTGACCTCGGTGTCGATGCGTGCAGCAAGGCGGGCGACGACGGATAGTCCGAGTGAGCGACTCAACTCCACACCTATCAATGGTGGATCTGCGAGCAGTTGGTTGGCAGCGCGACACTCTTCGGGGGCCATGCCGATCCCGTGGTCAGCAATCGTGATCTTGAACTCGTTCTCTTGGCCTCGGCCAGCGCGGATTTCGATCTTCGTATCCGGCGCCGAGAATTGAGTTGCGTTCTCCATCAGCTCCGATACGAGGTGGGCAAGGTCCACCGCTACAACTCCGCTGATATCGACATGGTCGATACTCGTCAGCTCGATTCGCTCGAAGTCCTCAACTTCGCCTGCTGCTACCCGCAGAACCTCGACAAGGCCGATCGAGGTGCCGCTTCGACGGGGCGTCTGCACGCCTGCCATTACCATGAGTGATTCTGCGTTGCGACGCATTCGTGTCGCGAGATGATCGAGCCGATAGAGGTTCTCGAGCTCAGCGGGGTCACGCTCACGAGCTCCGAGTTCATCGATGAGTTCGATTTGGCGGTCTAGCAGGCCCTGGTTGCGTCGCGCTAGGTGCACAAAGATGTCAACGATTCCGGTGCGCAGGACTTCGGATTGCGAGGTCGCAACCGACATGGTGACCTCGGAGATCGAATTGATCGACTCAGCCAACCGACCGACCTCGTTGTTGGACTCGACGGGTAGTGCGTAGTCGGCGAAAGGCTCAGCGGCCCCGGTCTGTTGGACCTGCTCAACCAGCTTCGGAAGGTCTTGCGCGGCGAGTCGTGTGGCCCCTTTGTTGAGCCGACGCAGTGGATTGGTAATCGAACGGGCGAACAGCACAGACATCGCACCCGAGGCCAGAAGCCCAAGAAGTGCGGCCAGCCCGAAATTACGGGCCATGTCGCTAGCGCCGTCGCGCAACCCGTCGATGTCGGTGCCAGCATCTTCGAGTAATTCGCCGTGCAGTGTCGCTACCGTCGCGCTCAGTGACAGCAGCGCTTCGCCTTCACCGACGCCGCTGTCGAGCACGTCGCGTGTTGTTCCCTCGGCGAGTGCCGTGGCGGCTGGGCTGTTGAGGTCGGTGATCAAAGTCTCGTAGCGAGCCGTCAGGTCGGAAACGGCGCTGGACTGGATCCAAGAGTTTGAGTGACGGTATACGCCCAACCTTTCGCGAAGGTCGCGCGTAGTTCCATCGCTGGGGTCCACCACGTGAACGGCAGCAGCGCGGCCTATGTCGCCAATCGTCTGGGAGACTTCGGATAGCCGTTGAGAACCATTGAGTGCCTCTAGGGTTTCGACCCGCTGAGCGACGTCTATGGCGGCTGACTCGACGGTTGTCAGTGCGTCATCAAGCGCTTCGTACTCGGCTTGTGAATCAGCGGGATCAGCCGTTCCTGCAAGAATCTCGGTGCGGAGATCCACGATGCGCCCAAACTGGTCGTCGAGGGCGACCAGTTGTTCGTCGAGCGTTTCGTCCCTCTCAACGACAGTTTGCGACGCTAAGGCGAGATCGTCCCAGTCGTCATTTGCGGCGTCGGCGGAAGTTTCGAACAGCGTGATCGCCGACTCATCCCCTGCGCTGCCGATCACGGCGTAGACAGACTCGGTAGCGATGCTCGACGCAAACGCAGTTTGGGTCGATGCAAGTTCAATGAGTTCAGCGTCATCGCCGTAGTCGTTGGCAAGCGCCAGCTGGTCGATGACCACGAAACCCGCACCGACAACCACCGCAATTAGGAGCGGGGCAACAACTACCAGCTGTCTGGTGCGCACCTTCATGTTGGATCTCATCAGGCAAGCCCCTCATCGGAGGTCATCGTCGGGAAACGACTTCTCTTCTCTCCTCGTCGACCTACGTGCCTGTGAGTTGAGCGTATCGAAGCCGCTGGCGAGGCCTGAGAGGTTGCGAATTCGAACCTTGACGGCGTCGCGCTTGCGGTTGATTCGGACATAAACATATCGGTCTTGCGAAAGTCCGTCGACGTCGTGCCGATGGAACGCACATGACCGCAGTCGATTCGGGCACACAGCTGTCCGGCGATGTCGCCGATTACGGATTCGGGCCCTTGCTCGGACGACTCGCGTCCGACCGGGCGACCGGACATCTGGAAATCACCGGATCCTCGGGCGGGACCGTCGAGTTCTGCGACGGTCGTATCTCCTTTGCGTCCTCGCCAGCATCGCTTGACCGTCGTTGCATCGCCGAGTCGATCGCCGACATCGATGATGAGACCTGGGCCAATGCTGAGTCGACCGATGATCCGCTGGGGGCGCTCATCTCTCAGGCTGATCTGGACGCCGTCATGGTGGGTCTGGTCGTTGAGGAGGTGTTACTCGATGCGCTGCTCGACCTCAAGCTGGCCGGCAGCACGCACTTCGAGTTCACCTCGGCTGTTGTGACCCCGGCCACGATCTCCTTCGATGCTTCGCCCTTGATCGAGCAGCTCGACGAACGTGCTGAAATATGGCGCGAAGCGGTGGCAACACTCGGCTCGACGAGCGATGTCGTCCGCATCGCACCCAACGCCTGCCTCGATAGGCCCCAGGTCGTTATCGACGCTGTCGACTGGGCATTGCTCTCCGCCATCGATGGGCCTACCACGCTCGCCAGCGTGATCAGTCGATCAGGACAAAGCACCTACCGGTCCGTGCTAGGTCTTCACCGTCTGCTCTCGATGGGTGCGCTTGTGCGCGTCGAGGATGCGGGGGTCTAGTCCTTCAGAGCAGAGGACGATCGGTCGGCGCGACGGGGGCGACGAGCAGCGTCGAACCCATCAGGGCCTGGTCGACCGCAGCTGCCGCAGCTCTGCCCTCGGCGATCGCCCACACGATCAGCGATTGGCCACGCCCCATATCGCCACAGACATAGACGTTGTCGACATTGGTTCGGTATTTGTTGTCGCGGGCCACGTTGGAGCGGTCGTCGAGGTGTACGCCGAGTTGATCGACAAGATTGCCGGCTTCGGGCCCGGTGAATCCCATCGCTAGTAGTACGAGATCGGCTGGGAAACGCTTCTCTGAATCGGCCACCGGTTCAAACCTCATCGATCCGTTTTCAAAGACCTGCTCGACCTCGTTGGTAAGTATTCCGGTGAGGTTGCCGTCGCTGTCGCCCTCAAAGCGGTCGGTATTGATTGAGTAGATCCGCTCACCGCCCTCCTCGTGTGCTGAAGACACCCGGAGGATTGCGGGCCACGTCGGCCAGGGGTTGGACTCGGCGCGTTCGTCGGGCGGTCGCGGCATGATCTCGAATTGGTGCACAGACGCTGCTCCCTGACGCAATGAGGTTCCGAGACAGTCGGCCCCAGTGTCGCCGCCACCGATGATGATCACGTGTTTGCCCTCGGCGCTGATCTCCGTGCGCTCCAGATCGCCTTCCGAAACGCGGTTGGAGGGTGGCAGGTACTCCATTGCCTGATGAATGCCGAGGAGCCCGCGTCCAGGAACGGGGAGATCGCGCCACTGGGTTGCACCTCCGGCGAGTACGACGATGTCATGGGCGTCACGAAGTTCATCGGCGCGCATGTCGGTACCAACCTCGACGCCCGTGATGAACTTCGTGCCCTCTGCTGTCATCTGTTCGAGCCGGCGGTCGAGATGGCGCTTCTCCATCTTGAATTCCGGGATCCCGTAACGCAACAGTCCGCCGATGCGGTCGGCGCGTTCGTACACCGTCACGTCATGACCGGCCCGTGTCAGTTGCTGACCGCAGGCCAGGCCGGCAGGTCCCGAACCGACCACAGCGATCGTCTTGTTGGTGCTGATCGGCGATACTTGTGGGGTGACCCAACCCTCTGCGAAGGCACGGTCGATGATCTCAACCTCCACCTGTTTGATAGTCACCGGAGGTTCGTGGATTCCGAGCACGCACGATCCTTCACACGGTGCGGGGCAAAGCCTGCCCGTGAACTCGGGAAAGTTGTTGGTTGCGTGCAGCCGCTCGGCGGCCTCGCGCCAATCGTCGTGGTAGACGAGATCGTTCCACTCAGGAATCAGGTTGCCGAGAGGGCAACCGTCGTTGCAGAAGGGAATGCCGCAATCCATGCAGCGCGACGCCTGCTCGGCGAGCTCGTCGGCCGGCCACGGTTCGTAGACCTCCTTCCAGTCGCGTATTCGTACGGGGACCGGTCGACGGCCCGGAAGTGCTCGATCGTGTTCGATGAACCCTCTGGGATCACCCACGGGAGGCCTCCATGATCGCGTCGGTCTCGTCCATGCCGGTTTGTCTCGCTCGCGCGGCTGCTTCGAGCACGCGGCGGTAGTCGCTCGGCATCACTTTCACGAAGCGGTCAGCGCTGTCGGCCCAGTGTTCGAGCAATCCAATCGCCACCGAAGAGCCGGTTTCGGCGCGATGGCGATCGATCACCTCGCCCAGCCACACTCGGTCGTCGTCGTCCAGTGCTTCGAGGTCAACCATTTCAAGGTTCACCCTCGAAGCGAAGTCAGCCGCTGGGTCGTAAACGAAGGCCATACCGCCAGACATCCCCGCCGCAAAATTGCGACCCGTCGGTCCGAGAATCACTGCACGGCCGCCGGTCATGTACTCACAGGCGTGATCCCCTACGCCTTCGACCACCGCCAACGCGCCAGAGTTGCGGACACAGAATCGCTCTCCAACGAGTCCCCTCAAGAAGAGTTCGCCGCCGGTGGCGCCATAGAGAATCACGTTTCCCGCGATGACGTTTTCCTCCGCTACGAATGGCGCTTCGGGTGGGGGCGACACGACGAGTCGCCCCCCGGAGAGACCCTTGCCCACATAGTCGTTGGCATCGCCAACCAGACGAAGGGTCACGCCCGACGGAAGAAACGCCCCGAAGCTATTTCCGGCGGAACCCTCGAAATCGATCTGAATCGTGTCCGTCGGTAGACCTGCGCCGCCGTGGCGAGTTGTGATTCGGTTGCCGAGCATGGTGCCAACCGTACGATTCACGTTGGAAATCGGCATGGAGAAACGCACCGGCTTGGCTTCTTCGATACTCGCTGTTGCCCGCTCGATGAGTTCGTTGTCCAGCGCCTGGTCGAGACCATGATCCTGGACTCTGGTCTGATGCCGTGCCTTGCCCTCCGCGATTT
Organism: Acidobacteriota bacterium; assembly: GCA_022562835.1. Classification (GTDB taxonomy): domain Bacteria; phylum Actinomycetota; class Acidimicrobiia; order Acidimicrobiales; family SHLQ01; genus JADFOM01. The sequence continues at coordinate 21,690 of JADFOM010000002.1, forward strand.
CGGGTTCGTACAGGATCGGCGAAAGGTCGAGACCATCGATCTTCCAGTGCTCGATTGCTCGGGTCACGTCGAGGACGCTGACCTGACCGATCGCCTCCTGGATGGTTGCGAATCCGAGCTCGGCGAGGATCTCGCGCACCTCCCGCGCGATGAACTCGAAGAAGTTCACGACGAAGTCCGGCGATCCGTTGAACTTCTTGCGAAGCTCCGGGTTCTGGGTTGCGACCCCGACCGGGCAGGTATCGAGATGACAGACCCGCATCATCACGCACCCCATCACCACCAGTGGTGCGGTCGCGAATCCGAATTCATCGGCGCCGAGCAGGGCAGCGATCACCACGTCACGGCCAGTCTTGATCTGTCCATCGACCTGTACGACAATTCGGTCGCGCAGATCGTTGAGTAGCAGAGTCTGTTGGGTTTCGGCCAGCCCGAGTTCCCACGGAGCGCCCGCATGTTTGATCGAGGTCAACGGTGACGCACCGGTGCCACCATCGTGACCGGAGATCAGCACGACGTCGGCATGTGCCTTGGACACGCCGGCCGCAACGGTGCCGACGCCAACTTCGGCAACAAGTTTGACGTGGATTCGCGCGGCAGGATTTGCGTTCTTGAGATCATGGATCAGCTGCGCGAGATCCTCGATCGAATAGATATCGTGATGCGGAGGTGGACTGATCAGACCGACGCCCGGTGTGGAGTGACGAGTCTTCGCTATCCACGGGTAGACCTTGTGTCCTGGCAGTTGGCCGCCCTCGCCGGGCTTGGCTCCCTGCGCCATCTTGATCTGGATGTCATCCGCGTTGACCAGGTATTCACTAGTGACGCCGAATCGACCCGACGCGACTTGCTTAATCGCGCTGCGCCGAAGGTCGCCGTTCTCATCGGGCACGAAGCGGTCCGCGTCCTCGCCACCCTCGCCCGTGTTGGACTTGGCTCCGATCCGGTTCATCGCGATGGCGAGTGTCTCGTGTGCCTCGGCGGAGATCGAACCATAGGACATCGCTCCGGACGCGAAGCGTTTCACAATCTCTGACACGGGCTCGACGTCCTCGAGCGGGATCGGGGCGCGCTGGCCGGACCGGAAGGTGAACAGCCCGCGCAGAGTCGCGAGATGTTCGGCCTGATCATCGACCATCTTCGTGTATTCCTGGAACACATCGAACTGTTTGGCGCGGGTCGCATGTTGGAGTTTGAATACGGTCTCGGGGTTGAAGAGGTGGTACTCGCCTTCGCGGCGCCATTGATATTCGCCACCCGTCTCGAGCGACCGATGGACGCGTAGCGCTGGATTACGGGGATAGGCGATGCGGTGGCGCATCTCGACCTCGCGTGACAACTGCTCAAGGCCGATACCTCCGAGGCGGCTGGTCACGCCGGTGAAGTATTCGTCGACCAGTTCTGCGCCGAGCCCGATCGCCTCGAAAATTTGAGACCCGGTGTATGAGGCGACCGTTGATATGCCCATCTTTGACATCACCTTGAGAACACCCTTGTCGGTGGCCTTGATGAAGTTCTGGTGGGCCGTGGCGACGTCGAGACCTGCTACACCGCTACCGGGCTGATCGACCATCGCGGCGATTGCCTCGAAGGCGAGATATGGGTTTACCGCGGCCGCGCCGAAGCCCAACAGCAGCGCTAGTTGATGTACCTCGCGCATGTCGCCACACTCGACGACAAGCCCGACTTGGGTGCGGGTCTTGCGTCGAATCAGATGGTGGTGAACGGCTGCGGTGAACAGCAGCGACGGAATCGGTGCGTTGCGGATACTGGAGTGGCGATCGGACAGAACGACCACGCCGGTACCGGCAGCGATTGCCTCGTCGACCTCGTCTCGGACCCTCGCAATAGCGTCCCGCAGACCAGCACCGCCCTCGCGGACCGGATACAGGCAAGAAATCACCGCGGTCGAGTAGTCGGTAGGGCGGTCTGGCTCGTTCAATGCCACAAGGCCTGAGAGTTGATCATTGGTGATGACCGGATGATCGATATGGATCTGGCGGCACGACTCTGGAGTTGGTTGCAACAGATTTCGCTCGGGACCGATGGTGCTACGCACGGCGGTGACGAGTTCTTCGCGAATAGCGTCGAGCGGTGGATTAGTGACCTGTGCGAACAGTTGTGAGAAGTAGTCAGAGAGCGGCCGTGATCGCGTGGAGAGCACACCGATCGGGGTGTCGGTGCCCATGGACCCGAGCGACTCTTTCCCGGTAGCCGCCATGGGCGCCAGAAGCAGCTTGCACTCCTCGTGTGTCCAGCCGAAGGTCTGCTGGCGTTGGAGGAGGGACGCCTCTTCATAAGTCTCGTGTGTGTCATGAGCGAGATCGTCGAGATGGATGACCTGCTCGTCGAGCCACTCGCGGTAGGGAGCCGCAGCGGCGACCGACGCCTTGATCTCGTCATCGCGGATGATGCGACCTTCTTTTGTGTCGATGAGGAACATCCGGCCAGGCTGGAGACGTCCCTTTTCGATAACCCTGGACGGTTCGATCGGAACGACCCCGACCTCAGACGCCATTATGACGAGGTCATCGTCTGTGACCCAGTAGCGGCTCGGGCGCAGGCCATTGCGATCGAGAACCGCGCCGATGACCTCACCGTCGGTGAAGGCAATCGAAGCTGGGCCGTCCCAAGGTTCCATCAAGGCGGCGTGGTACTCGTAGAATGCCGAGCGCTCGTCAGACATCGACTCATGGTTCTCCCATGGTTCTGGGATCATCATCAAGACAGCCTCTGGTAGCCCGTAGCCACCGAGCGCGAGAAGTTCGAGCGCCTCATCGAAGCCCGCGGTATCGGACGCTCCCGCGGTGCAGATCGGGAAGAGACGTTCAAGATCACCCTTGATCAGGTCGGTCTCGAGCATCGCTTCGCGCGCTCGCATCCAGTTGCGGTTGCCTTCGATTGTGTTGATCTCGCCGTTGTGGGCGATGAAGCGGTAGGGGTGCGCCAGTGGCCAGGAGGGGAAGGTGTTGGTCGAAAAGCGTGAGTGAACCAGCACCATTGCGGATTCGATCCGCGGATCGCGTAGATCGGCGTAGAACTCAGCGAGCTGTGGTGTGGTCAACATGCCCTTGTAGACGAACGTACGACTTGACAACGACGGCAGGTAGACACCGTCATGTGTCTCGCTCGCCCCTCCCATTGCCTGGCTGACAGCGCCTGGGTCGACCTCGAGCACGATCTCGTGCTCGATCCGTTTGCGGGCGGGGTACACCATGCGGTCCAGTTCGATGCCCGCGGGACGCTCACCATCTGGTCCTGGTGGTGCGGTGACGAAGATCTGCGCGAACTGTGGGGCCGTCGCGGCTGCGGCAGCGCCCAACATCGATCCGTCGACCGGCACGTCACGCCAGCCGAGTATCTCGAGGCCCTCATCGGTGATGATCGCTTCCATCTTCTGGCGAGCGCTCATCGCTTCTGAATCGTGTTGGGGCAGGAATGCGATTCCCGTTGCATATTGGCCCATCGGCGGCAGCGCGAACTCGACGTCATCTCGGAAGAGTGCGTCCGGCACCTGCATCAAGATACCGGCGCCGTCGCCTGTGTTCGGGTCTGCGCCCAGTGCCCCACGGTGCTGAAGTCGACAGAGCGCCCCGATGCCGAGTTCGACGATTCGGTGGGAGCGACGGCCCTTTAGATCACATACGAAGTTGACGCCGCACGAGTCGTGTTCGTTGCGCCGGTCATAGAGGCCCTGGCTGGGCGGTAGTCCGTTCGCAGAGATCTGGCTCATGATGCTCCTCGGTGACAAGCGGTACGTGCGGAAGGGACATCGTTGGCCCGTAGCGAGGGTCGGTCACAGCGTCGTAGGTGTGTCGACATGAAACCTCGTCGCGTGCGGGGGCATCGTTGCCGCACACACAACGCTCGCACCGTGCGCGAGGGTGGTTCCGGATCGACCATAGTAGTGGCATGCACGACACCCGCCACGATTTCGCCCGCGATCTATGCGCGTTCATCGACGCGTCTCCATCACCTTTTCACGCAATAGCCGAGATTTGCGGGCGACTCGACCAAAGCTCTTTCATCGAAACCACACCGGGCGGTGCAACACCTCCTCGTGGCTACGTAGCGCGCGATGGTTCGATCATCATGTGGTGCCTGGACCCGGACACCGCTCTGAGCGGGTTCGATCTCCTTGGCGCGCACACCGATAGTCCAAACCTGCGTATCAAGCCGCAGCCTGACGTTGTCTGTGCGGAGACTCGACAGCTTGGTGTCGACACCTACGGCGGTGCTCTCATCAACTCATGGCTCGATCGTGACCTCGGCATATCGGGCCGGATCTGTGTCCGCGGCGAAGACGATCTGCTAGAGACTCGGCTCGTGAAGATAGACCGGCCTGTTGCTCGGATACCTCAGTTGGCGATTCATCTCGACCGCGAGATCGATACCGCCGGGCTCAGATTGAACCGTCAGAGCCATCTCTCTCCGATCGTCGGCGCCGCCGACGGTTCAGAGTTCCGAGCGCGACTTGCCGCCGAACTGGATATCGACGCAGATCTGATCCTGACATGGGATTTGATGTTGCATGACCTCATGCCCTCGTCGCTGGGAGGGTTCGATGACGATCTGATAGCCGCTCCGAGGATCGACAACCTGTTGTCATGCCATGTTGCGACCGAAGTTTTGTGCGCCGTCACACCGCGACCGGCAACAGCCGCTGTCGCCGCGCTGTTCGATCATGAGGAGGTCGGCAGTCAGACCACATACGGTGCAGGCTCGTCGTGGCTTCGCCGTCAGCTCGACCATCTCCTTGAGAACAACGGCGGGGTGCGCGCTGCGGCCTACGACGATGCATCGATGTTGTCACTCGACAACGCTCATGCGACACATCCGAACTACGTGGATCGACATGAACCCGCTCACCATATCCATCTGAACGGTGGTCCTGTGATCAAGGAAAACGTAAACGCCCGTTATGCGTCAAATGCGCGGACCTCGGCGCGGTTCATGCGCGCATGTGAAACAGCAAATGTCCCTTTCCAACGCTTCGTCAATCGATCCGATCTCGCGTGCGGTTCGACGATCGGTCCTATCGGTTCCACTGCTCTCGCGATAGATGCAGTCGATGTCGGAGCCTCGCAGTTGGCCATGCATTCGATACGTGAGACCGCAGGATCGGCCGATCCAGCGATGCTGCGCGATGCAGCGGCAGCCTGGTTGAGCGGTCCTCGGTGAATTTGGTGTCAGCGCTGGAGCGAGCGCATCGGCGCGACGAACATCAATAGCAGCGGGAACAATTCGAGGCGACCGACGAGCATCAAGACCATCAGGACGCCGCGTGCGGGGCGTGAGAACCCCTCGACGAACGAATTGACCGGTCCGACCTCGCCCAGCGCTGGTCCCATGTTGCCGAGCGCCGAAAAAGAGCCACCGAGCGCAGTCGTGGCATCGGTACCGAGCAGCGCAAGCACGAACCAACCGCTCAAGGCCAGCCCCGAATAGAGGAACATGAACCCGATGACCCTTGCCGCGACCGCGTCGGGGACGACGGTGTCACCGAGCTTGAGCGGCACAACCGCACGCGGGTTGCGAGCCAACCGCAGCGCCCGTCGGACGTGGGCCACGCCCACATGGAGTCGGAACACCTTGGCGCCACCGGAAGTCGATCCGGTCATGCCACCGAATACCATCAAGACGAGTAATACGATCAATGCCGCAGGAACCCAGCCGACAAAATCACCCGGAGTATCCCCGCCCGTCGCATTTCCGAAGCCCGTGGAAGTCCCCAGAGAGACTACGTTGAAAACTCCTGCCCGAACGGACTTGGCGAACGCAAAATCGCCAGCGAACCACAGGATCGCGACGACTATCGTCGACGCGCTGACCAGCATGATGAGGTACGTGCGGAACTCACCAGACCGGCGGTATACGCCACCATCGCCCATGACCGCGCGCCAGTGGAGCGTAAAGTTCGCTCCACCGATGATCATGCAGATCACCAGTATCGCTTCGACGACCGAGGAATCGTAGAAACCGACGGAGGCGTCATGCACCGAGAAGCCTCCAGTAGAGGCCGTAGTGAAGGCATAGTTGATGGATTCGTAGAGAGTTGGGCCCGGTGCCAGCCATAACGCCAACGCGATGAGGGTGGTGATGCCCGCATAGAGCAACCAGAGCCGCCGAGCGGTTTGCGAAACTCGAGGGGCAAGACGGTCAGAACTTGGGCCGGGCGCCTCGGCGCTGATCAGGCTGAGGCCACCGACGCCGAGGAACGGGAGTACGGCGACGGCAAGAACGACCATCCCCATCCCGCCGTACCATTGGGTCATGCTGCGATAGAAGAGAAGCCCAGCACCTTGCTCATGGATTGCCGGGTTGTCGCCGCCGAAGACCGTCGATCCGGTGCACGAAAACCCACTGATGCTCTCGAAAAACGCGTCGTCCCATCGAACGAACGTGTCGGCGAACAGGTACGGCAACGCCCCTATGACCGAGACGATAATCCAGGTCCAGGCCACCGTCGCGAAGATTGTGGCCGTATCGGTGCGGCCAGGCTTCGTCGGTGCCCACATCGCTAAGCCGAGCGCTGCCATCAGGCCGGCGGACAGCATGAGCGGTGTGACGTCGGGTCCGTCGGTGAAGAGTTCGACCAGCGCAGAAATCATAACTCCGGCGCTGACCCACAAGAGTGCGAGACCAGCGACATGAGCGAGCGTCGAGCCAGCCCGTCTGCGTTCATGAACCAGTAGAGAAGTGTCACGCTCTCGAGACAGTTTCACCGGCGGTACCCCACAAAGACACGAATTGCCGTGTCATAGCAGGCGACGAGGACCGGAATGATGGCGAGTCGGCCTAGGAACATGAGCGTGATCGCCGACGTTTGACCTGCGCCGGACAGTGCACTCGGATGATCGAGCGGGATGAGTGGCCCGCCCGTTGTCGACAGGTATGCGATCGATGATGACAGGGCACCGATCACGTCGAAATCGAACAGTGCAAAAATTGCCGCACCCAACATGACCAGTGCTGCGGTGAGGATCTCGAGATCGACGATGTAGTCGATCGATTTTCGTCCGTACGCACGTCCGTCACCCTTGAGGGCAACAACAGCGCGCGGGTGTAGCTCGAGGGTGATTTCGCGTCGGGCGATGTCGTTCAACGCGATCATCCGAGAGATTCCCAGGCCGCCCGAAGCCGAGCCCCCCATCGCCCCGCCGACTGCGAGAAGCATGAACATGACGAGGCTTCCGGCGCTCGCCCATGTAGCGAGGTCATTGCCGAACCCCGTGGTGGTCACCACCGACGCGACGGTGAACGCCGCATCCGAGACGGCGAGTCCGTCGTTGATGAGAAGCGTGAGCCCCGTCGCCGCTATGAGTACCAGAAGATACACGCGCAGTTCGACGGAACGCAGCACCGGTTGAACGGCGCCGCGTATCATCCAGAACACCAACGCGATACTCAGACCGGCGATCGTCATGGCCGCAGCGCCCGTCCAGATCAGCGCCGTTGAATCGAAGACGGTGTCGATCTCGGCAGAGGTAGAGAATCCGCCGGTGGACGCTGTGGTCATAGAATGGGTGATGGCGTTGAACCAGCCCATTCCGGCAAGATCGTACATCGCGTAGATCAGCAAGGTCACTGCCGCGTAGACCCCACCGATGTTGCGGATGGCTGAACCGGCCGAAGGAGCGAGCGATTGGGCGAGTCCCGTCCGTTCACCGAAATCTCTCGTTTCGGTGATTGTCGGAATGACCGAAATCAGCACGATAAGGGCGCCGAACCCGCCCATCCACTGTGTGCCAGCACGCCAGAACAAGAGTCCACGTCCTAGTTGGTCCGGCTCGACGATCATCGAGCTGTTCGTCGTCGTAAATCCCGCTACGGACTCGTGCAGGGCATGAGTAAATCCGTCGGGTGTTCCGATCACGAGGTAGACCACCGTCGAGACGGCGATCATGACGATCCATGTCAGCGTGAGCGCTACATAGCCGTCTCTGCGATGTAGCGGCCGATGGCCGCGGTAACTCCCGACGAATAGCGCGCCGAGGAGCCCCGAGACGGCTGCGGAGACAGCTAACACCAAAGCGTCGCCTCCGCCATCGGTCAGATCTGCCACCACGGAGAGTGCGAGGACGACCGAGCAGGCTGCGAATGCGTCGCCGACCGAGCGCCCGTATACCCACGACCGCCGCTGGGGACGCCCGGGCTCAAGTTGGGCTAGTTCGCGGCGAGGGCGACTCACGTATCGACTCGCTCAGCCGAAAAATTCATGGACGTCGTCGACAGCATCTGCCATGGAGAACACCACGAGCTGGTCTCGACCGCGCAGCTCGGAGTGCCCGCGGGCGATTCGCGACTTTCCGTCTCGCACGATGGCCCCGATCAGCACACCCTTGGGCAGTCCGAGTTCCTGCACGACAGCACCGTCTGCCGGTGATCCAGGTTTGACGGGCAGCTCGAGAACCTCGCAATCGCCCTGCAGGAACGTTGCAACCGCGGCGATGTCGCCATGAACGAAGCGCAACACTCCGTTTGCACTTGCTGTGCGCGGTGAAAGCGTCGCGTCGATGTCGGCTTGACGCAGTAGGTCGAGGAAAGCGAGACGGTGGACCACGGCAATTGTTTCGACATCGCGGTCGGCTTTCTTCGCGACTTTCTTCGCGAACAGGCAGGCGAGAATATTGGCATCGTCCTCACCCGTGAGGGCCACAACTACGTCGAACGAACCGATATCTGCTTCCTCGAGTAGGTCGGAGTCGGTGATCTCGCCCTCGAGCACCATTACCCCGTCGAGTTGCTCGGCCAGTTCGCGCGCGCGATCGGGGTTGCGTTCCACCAGCACTACGTGGGCGCCTCGTGCAGCGAGCCGGTCAGCGACGACCTCCGCGGTTCGTCCGCCACCGAGCAACATGATTCGTCGTGGTGTCTCACGAGAGAAACCCATGAGGTCGGCAACGAGGCCCCGGGATCGCCTGTTGACCGCGAGACGAAGCAGGTCGCCTTGCTCAAGGCGGTGGTCGCTGCGCGGGATGAAGGTGTTGTCGCCGCGCGTAATCGCGCCGATCATGAACACCCACTCTGGTTCGAACTCAGCGGCGATCTCGGCGAGCGACCGGCCGAC
>JADFOM010000123.1 GCA_022562835.1 Acidobacteriota bacterium
CCCAGACCCGTCGGTCCCATGGACGACTGGCCGGGCGAGGACGGCAGCAGCAGGATCTACAACAGGCCGGGCAGGACGAAGCCGATCAGGGCGAATGGAGCCATCATCCCGGCCCTGCCCGCCAGCACCTGTTGCGTGCTGTCCCACACCGTTCCGATCCTGACGGTCATGCTACCTCCCTTGGCGGCCCACCCCGTCCGCCTGTTCGCGTCTGCCTAGACGATTGCCGGATGCAAAGCCATCATGCCAGGACCGGCTGGTTGCGGAGCGACCCGACCTGAACATCGTGGTGTTTAGCCGAGTAGTCCCGCCACGGTTGGCGCCGGGGGTGACCTTTCGGCAGTCGCTCAGTCCGGAGGTGCTCGCGGAGGAGGTCTACAACCGGGCTCGGATCTTCGTGCAGTCGAGTCGGCACGAGGGATTCGGGCTGGCCGCAATCGAGTCGATGGCATGCGGCAGCGCGTTGGTGACTACCGATTGTGGTGGATCACGCGACTACGCGATCGATGGCGACACGGCTCGGGTCGTCCCGCCCGATGATCCTGTCGGTCTCGCGAAAGCGATCGGTGATTTGCTCGATGACGAGCCGAGACGGCGTGCGCTTGCTCGCGGCGCAATAGCGCACGTGGCGAGATACCAATGGGATCCGAGCTCCGCGACGCTCGCATCATCGCTCGAGGCTTACGTCGCTGAGCCTGAGTCGATCGGCGTCACTATCGGTTGATAGCTAGATCTCCATTACCTCGCGTGTCGGTTCTCATCCTGTAACCCGGCGAACTGCGAGCGCAGGTGGTCGGTAGCCGCGGTTTCGTCGGCCAAGGCCTTGGAGATGTAGACACATTCGCCCTGATCGAGAAACATTGAGCCGACATACAGTTCGTGAGTGGGCGCTAGCAGCGCATCGATCTCGAGTCTGGCCACACGACCGTCGTACTCGACGTAGAGCACCTTCACCGTCTCTAGGAGCTTTGAGAGGCTGTTCAGAACCGCCGTCTCGCATCCCTCGACGTCGACCTTGAGGATGTCGATGTGATCGATGGCGTTTTCGTTCGCCCACCTCGATGCACTACGAATCTGAACGATCTCGCTCTCGTTCGAGGTATGGGCACTCTGCACTATCGATGACGTGCCAGAATTCTCGATACCGCGGTACAACCTCATCTCACGATCAGCGTCGCTCAGGCCGATCGGATGAACGACGACCCGTGGGAGCGAGGCGACGTTGCGCTCGATCAGCGACCGCTGCCGACTCCCTGGTTCGACGGCGTGGATGGTCGCTTCGGGGTAGTGATGAGCGAGGAGCACCGTGGTCGCCCCACAGTTCGCGCCGATGTCGGCGATAACGGAGACGTCTGTTACGAACGGAAGAATCGGATAGGTCCTTCCCATGAGGATGTCCCGACTCACCCATCGAGAGTTCAGGTTGTTTTCGCAGTGAAACGTGATCGCTTCGCCTTGTACGACGGGGACTTCGATCGTGGTGAACTGGTCGCCCTCAGATTCCACTGCGTTCATGCCACGTCGCCGACATGTTCGACGAAACCTACGGAGTCCACTCACGTAGAGAGTAGGTGAAGCGCCCTGCGCGCCCGCATCGGCGTTGCGGCGTCTTGTCGGTGCGGTCGTGCATTGCCGTAACCTCACTATGTGTCCGATCGATCCGAGGTGGCGGCGTTGGGTGTCGCCGATCAGCAAAGTCTCGACCGCCTGGCCGGCGAGCTCGTGGCGATCGGACCGGTCGTCGTCGCTCTTTCAGGCGGAGTCGACTCAACTCTGTTGGCGGTTGTCGCTCGCCGAGCCCTAGGGCCAAGCGCAGTAGCGGCCGTAACGACCAATTCGGCTTCGCTCGCCTCCGGCGAACTGGCTCGCTGCGCGTCGTTGGCCGCTCAGTTCGACTTCGACTGGCGTTGCATTCCGACCTCGGAGTTCGACGATGAGCGCTACCGCCGCAACGATGGTGAGCGCTGTTATTGGTGCAAGTCGGCCCTGATGGATGTGTGCCAACCGATCGCGGAGCTCCTCGGTTCGACGGTCGTGCTCGGCGTGAACATGGACGACCTGGCCGATCATCGTCCGGGTCAGCGCGCGGCGGATCAACGTGGTGCAAAGTTTCCAATGGTCGACGCCGGGTTGGACAAGACGGCAATTCGTTCGCTTGCCGAGGCTCTCGCGGTGCCGGTTTGGAACCGCCCGGCATCACCGTGCCTCAGCTCTCGCGTTCCCTATGGAACCGAAGTCTCGGTCTCACTCATCGCAAAGATCGACCGTGCCGAACAGGCCGTTCGGGCGCTGGGGTTTGATGACCTGCGGGTTCGTCACTACGGACGTATGGCTCGAGTCGAGGTATCGGCGGACGCCCTCGCGTTTGCTCTGTCCGAATCCGAACGTATCCATGCTGCCCTAGAAGCCGTCGGTTACGAGGAGGTTGTCATCGACCCGGCAGGTTTGAGGTCGGGCAATCTCAATGAGGCGTTGTGACGAGCGACCCCGACGACCTGCGTCTCGATCTTGATCGTGCTCGCCGCCTCGGTCTGCCCGAGGTGATCTATGGAGCTGGGAAAACGGTCGATCAGTGTGTTCGGGCGGTCGACGCGATGCTGGAAGCGGAGGTCTCACCCGTGATTGTGACCCGGCTGAGTGGCGATCAGAGTGGTCCGTTATCGGCTCGTAATCCGACCTCGAGCGCCGGATCCACCATGACGTGGCGCCACCGGGCCCTAGAGCGGCCAGGCCGCGTCGCGATCGTTGCCGGCGGGACATCGGACACCCCTGTGGTCTCAGAGGCTCAAGGTGTCTTGGTAGCGCTCGGGCACTCGGTTTCGCCCTATATCGACGTTGGGGTCTCGGGACTCGGTCGGTTGCTCGGGGTGATCGACGAGATCGCCAAACACGACGTCGTCATCGCCGTGGCCGGAATGGAAGCTGCGTTGCCCACCGTGCTTGGTGGCCTCGTCGCCGCGCCGATAATCGCGGTGCCGACCTCGGTCGGATACGGGTCGTCGCTGAGTGGACATACGGCGCTGTTGTCGATGTTGGCATCGTGCGCTCCGGGGGTGACCGTCGTCGGTATCGACAACGGCTTTGGCGCGGCCGCGGCGGCGGCACGGATACTCGGGGATGACCGATGACCCAGCTTCACATCAACCCCGTTCACGGTGTCGCAGGCGACATGTTGCTGGGAGCCTTGCTCGGTGCCGGTGCCGAGGAGGAGAGGGTTCGTAGTGATCTTGTGTCGCTGGGTCTTGATGGGTGGTCGCTCGAGGTCGAAACCACCCGGCGGGCGGGTCTAGCGGCCACTAGCGCTGTGATCGACGTGGATGCAGCGTCACAGCCACCGCGATCGTGGCGCACCATCGACGATCTATTGGCCGCGTCTTCGCTTGAGGAGGGGGTGTGTTCCGGTGCGCGTTCGACGTTCGAGCGCCTTGCCAAGGCCGAGGCGCAGTGCCATGGGGTTGCACCGTCAGAGGTCCACTTCCACGAGGTTGGGGCGCTCGATGCGATCGTCGACATAGTCGGCGTGCACAGCGCAGTTCGCTCATTGGGTCCCTCTGTGATCAGTTCGGGCCCGGTCGGACTCGGCCATGGCACGGTCGACACCGCACACGGCGAGTTGGCTCTGCCGGCACCCGCTACCGCAAACCTGCTCGTCGGTGCACCAATCAGGGGACTCGACGTTGGACACGAGACGGCAACACCGACCGGAGCCGCTCTGTTGGCGACGCTGGTGAAACGTTGGGGATCGTTGCCCAATGGCCGACTTCGTGTGGTGGGTTATGGCGCCGGTACGTGGGATCCCGAAAGTCACGCCAACGTCGTGTCTGTGAGTCTCATCGACGGCGACGAAGCAATCGGTCACGACACCATCGTGGAACTCGAGTCCAATCTCGACGACGTCACTCCCGAACAGCTCGGGCAGCTCATCGAGCAGCTGATGGTCGCCGGTGCGCTCGACGCGTGGGTTGTGCCGATCGTGATGAAGAAGGGCCGTCCCGCTCACCTGCTGGGTGTTCTCTCAGACCCGGATGATGTCGCGGAACTTGTCGAGTTGATAGCCGTCGAGACCGGCACGCTTGGAATCCGGCAGGCGACCCGGACTCGTCATGTGTTGGCGCGCTCGACCGCTGAAGTGCAGGTCGATGGTCATGTAATCGGTGTGAAGGTTGGGCCCTACCGTTCCAAACCTGAACATGATGATGTGGTAGCGGTCGCAGCCAAGACGGGCCGCAGCGTCAACTCGGTGCGAGCTGAGGCTCTACGTAAGCTCGACAACAACTAACGTCGCCGTATGCCCGTTCTCCTAGTTCATGGAAACCCTGAGACATCAGCCATCTGGGTCGATCTCCTAGCCGCGTTGACGAAACGTGGCGTGCGGGATTGTGAGACCGTTTCACCGCCCGGGTTCGGCGTCGGGGTACCCGACGGTTGGGATGCGACGCAACTGAGCTATCGGGATTGGCTGATCGAGCGCGTCGAGTCTTATGGCGAGCCTGTCCATCTGGTAGGACATGACTGGGGTTCGCCCCATGTGATGGGAGCAACAGAAGCACGCAGCGACCTGATCGCGAGTTGGGCGGTCGATTGCGGCGGACTGTTTCACCCTGACTATCAATGGCACGACATGGCCCAGGCATGGCAGACGCCCGAGATCGGTGAGGCCGTGGTCGAGGCGATGGTGGAGGGTTCGTTGGTGGATCGCATCGCCGGCTACGTCGACCTCGGCATTCCCGAGACGGTCGCGGCCGAACTGGCGGACGCCACCGACGCAACCATGGGGCGTTGCATTCTCGCGTTGTACCGGTCGGCGGCCCAGCCGGCGATGTCACAACTCGGTCAACGGCTCGCCGAGACCGCGCTGCCCCCTGGTCTGGTGATCGTCGCGACCGAGGATGGCTACGCGGGCTCGCCAGAACAAGCGGAGGCGACTGCGCAGAGGTTTGGAGCATCGACCGTGACGCTGCAAGGAGCAGGTCACTGGTGGATGTTCGACCACGCCGACACCGTCGCCGACCGGCTGGTCGCACTGTGGGATCGGAGCGACTGAGCTGCTCGGAAAAGCCCAAGCGCTACCGTTGCCAAGATGGCCCTGCACAGCGAGCCGCAGCCAGGTGAGCAGAGTGGCGCGGAATCCGACATCGTCTTCAACCTCACGTGGACCGGCGATGTGTTCAAGTATCAGCACTATTTCCTCGACTCGCTGCTCACCCACAGTGCCGCTCGCTTCCGGTTCCTGCTCAACGCCTGTTCGAGCTCGTCGATCGACGAGATGCGGGCCTACGCGGAAGCTCGACCGAGTCGGATCGTCGAACTAGTGGAAGTTTCGTCCCGACCAATGATCTCTCATGGTGCGGCTCTTCAGATCGCCTTCGATCAACAAGACGACGGTGAGTTCTTCAGCTTCATCGACACGGACATCTTGGCCAAAGGCCCGTTCGTAGCGGACTTCATCACCTTGATGGACGATGTCGATGTGGTCACGTCGGGGACCGAGGTGTGGTCCGATGGGAACGTGATGCCCGCCGACGCGCAAGGAGTTTCGGGCGAGTATTTCTTTGGTTCCGATGGTTTCGTATTCGGGTCACCTCACTGCGCGATCTACCGGAGAGAAGCCTTGCGCGCCCTATTCGAGCGTTGGGGATTCGCCTTCGACACCGGTGGGCAAGAACGGATGTCGAAGGCCGCATGGGAGCTGATCAGCAGCACCGGTCAGACCTACTGGATGTATGACACCGCCAAGATCGTCAATATCGCGTTGCAGGCTGAAGGTCACAGGCTCGAGCACAGTGAACACCCCAACCTCGTCCATATCGGAGGTCTCGCCCATTACCTGGCCCCACCTGGCCACGATTCCGACACGGGAACAGTGCTCGATGGGCAGGGTGAGGATCCGCCGTGGACGAGTTTCGATGGACAGGAGTCGCGTGCGGACGTAGCGCGCTTCGCCGCCAAGATGCTCGTGGAATTGACCGCGGGCCGCTCTGCGCCCGAGGTGCCGTCGAGTATCGAAGACTCGATGGCTGCAAAGTTGCAGCGCGTGCGCGCCGAGCTGACCGAAATAGTCTCGGGTCCGTCGGTGGAGCCGGTGATGTTGCCGCTGGCATCCTCGGCACGCACTGCCGATCTAACTCGGCCCTACTTCTTCGTGCATCTGATGAAGACCGCCGGGACGAGTGTGAATCGCCATATCACGGCGAACTTCGCGACCGACGAAATTTATCCGGGTAGCGACGACCTGGACGGCGGCGACTATTGGGTTATTGAGCATCTCCGAGAAGCGGTGGCGGCTGACGACGGTCAAATACGGATATGGGCCGGGCACTTCCCCTTCTTCGTGACCGACCTCGTGCCCGACGCGGTGACGATGACCCTCCTTCGTGATCCTGTCGAACGTATCGTGTCGTTGCTCGGCGACTATCAGCGCAAAGAAATGCCGGACCTGAGTCTCGAGGAGATCTACGACGATCCCATCGTGTTCGGGCGTACGGTGCATGACCATCAGACGAAGATCTTCTCGATGACCGAAGAGGACGATGTCAAGGCCTGGACCAAGATCATGGAGCTCGGTCCGGAGCGGCTCGATCGGGCCAAGGACGTGATCGGGTCGATCGACATCCTCGGGTTCCAGGAGGAGTTCGAGGGCTTCCTCGCAACGTTGTCGGATCGTTGGGGCTGGACGATCGAGACGCGCGCCAGGGCGAATGTTGGTGTGCGTGAGCGGTCTATCTCCAACGTATTTCGGCGTCGGATCATCGCAGAGAATGTGATGGATATGGAGTTGTACGAATATGCACGCGGTCTCACCAAGAGCCAGAGATCCAAGCCGCGATCGCGATTCTCTAGATTGTTCGGGAGGGATGACCGATGACTGTGACCGATCGCCACGGCAACGATGTCGCACTGCATCCGTTCAATGAGGAATTTCAGTGGGCTGATCGACCAGGACCCTTCTGCTTTCTCAGCGAGTCACAGGTCGCACAGTTCGATGAGAGCGGGTTCTTTGTACTGCCCGATGTGTTCGACGATGAAGAGCTTCAACCAATCATCGAAGAGCTTGATGAGTTCGAGGCTCGCGTTGATGACTTCCTAGCGGAAATGGTCGATGAGCGGCTCAGCATTGCCGAACGAGGCGCCATCACCTTCGCGCCAAACCTTGTAGCGCAGTCGCCAACCCTTGCCGCGTTCGCTCGCAACGAGGTGTTCACCACGTTGTGTCACGATCTGATCGGTCCCGACGCTAATCTTTATTGGGATCAGGCGGTTTACAAGAAACCGCAAAAGCCGCGGCGTTTCCCTTGGCATCAGGACAATGGGTACACGTTCGTGCGACCCCAGCAGTACCTGACCTGTTGGGTGGCGTTGACCGACGCCA
>JADFOM010000124.1 GCA_022562835.1 Acidobacteriota bacterium
CGACCGGGGACACGACCTGCTCCTTATCGATCTCCCTCGTTTTGGGCCGGTCGATCCCGAAGGACTGCTCGGCCCGACAACGGAGGTCGCATTTGCCGACCTTCTCGATATCGGGGAGTGGGAGCAACGCCTAGAGGGCGCCGATGTCGTCGTGCACTCCGCTGCGATCCACCAGGTCGACGAGCTGCGCGAGAACCCGATCCGCGCCCTCGAGGTGAACGTTGGCGCAACACGCCATCTACTCGAGGCATGCGAACGCGTCGGCGCACGTCGCTTCGTCTATCTATCCAGCGCGAAGGTGTACGGCAAGGTCGATCATGCCTCGATCGAAACGGACTTGGTGATGCCAATAGAGCCCTACGGACTGGCCAAGGTCGTCGGGGAAGGATATTGCGAGCACTTTCGCAAGAAGGGATCGCTCGAGACGATCTCTTTGCGTCCGTTCTCCGTATACGGGCCCCGGCAGCCGGTGAATACCGGCTACATCGGCGCTCTGATAGCGACTTTGCAAGCGAACAACCGGTTGGTTCTACCCGGACAACCGACCTTCAGCCGTGACTTCGTACACGTCGATACTGTGGTAGAGGTTGTCGTTGCAGCGATCGAGGCCGATGGCGAACTTCCTCCGCTGCTCAATATCGGATCGGGACAACCAACATCCTTGCCCGAATTGGTGGATCTCTTCGAAGCGATTACCGAACGCAGCCTCGACGTTACCTTCGTCGATCCTCGCCCTGGATCATTGCATGCGACGCTCTCGGAACCGACGCTGATGAATGATTTCGCCTCCCCGCGCGCCATTGAGCTCTCAGCCGGGTTAGAGCAGACAATCACCGCACACATCGAGCGGTCTTGACCCACAATGTCTAGACATTCGCAGAGTGAACGACCTTTCACCTGGAGCGTGGCCCTATGAGGACACCATGAGTGAGCAACGCTCGATCGCCTTAGTTCTTGCGGCAGGACGCGGCAATAGATTCGGCGGCTCCAAGCCCAAGCAGCTCATCGACCTCTGTGGTCGCCCGTTGTTCAGCCATGCCTTGCATCAACACGTCGACTTGGGCCACACGGTTATCGTTGTCGTCTCCAACTCCACTCGTGAGGCGATCGTGCGCTACGTCGCAGGTGTCATGCCCAACGCCGGAATCGTTATCGCGACGGGCGGCGAGACACGGGGGCAATCGATCCTGGCCGCAATCGATGCAATTCCATCGGACTCGCCACCGGAGACGAGAGTGCTCCTGCGCAATTCCGTTTCGCCGAACACCTCGACCAAGCTCCTCAACGAAGTCGTGCGTGGCCTCGACACATACGACGGCGTGCAGGCATACGTGCCGTCGCACCAAACAGCGTTTCTCCATCGTGATGGTCAGTTGATCTCGCTCTATGACCAGTCATCCATGGGATTTACCGTTGATCCGACCGGTTACCGGCTAGATCTGTTGACCAGAATTGCAGAGACCATGCGCCCGGCGTGGCCCGGCGAGACTTCACTCGACATTGCGCGAGGTCTGGGAGCCAGAATCGGACTCGTCGAGAGCCCGGTGACGAACATCAAGTTGACTACGCCCGGCGACCTCGATCGACTCTCCGCCTACATGTCAGACGAAGGTGACGCTCAGCGTCGAGCGCCGAGCTCGGACGACGATTGATCGATCTGTTGCAGTTCCTTCACCGATTTGACTACCCGTGCGGACGCTCCGCCTATCTCTACGTCGTGGAACCGTTCGCGCATCTGTGCACGACGCAGCGAAAAGCGATCAGGCCCACCTGATGTAGCTTCGATCAATGCGGAAGTGAGCTCTGCCACCGTGTTGCACACAGGGCCGGCTGCGACGGACTCGAGAGGGTAGATCAGCGGCCGCGAATGGATGAACTGTGATGCATCCAACGCGAAATAGATGATCGGCTTGTCGATCAACAAGAAGTCGAACGAGACCGAAGAGAAATCGGTAATCATCCCGTCGGCATCGCCGAACAGATCGATTGGATCACAGTCTGAGTCGAGTTGACGCAACCAGTCCGACCGTGCAACCCGCTCCGGTTCCAGCACGCCTCGCGCGGCATCGACCATGTGCAGCTTCACTGCAACCGTCACACCGGCAGCGGATGCTGAGGATTCGAGACCATCCCAGTCGAATGTCTGAGAAGAAATGTTCTCCCGAAACGTCGGGAGGTACAAGAACACTGGTCGATCCGCTGGCACAGCGGCACCCACGCTCGGCAAAGACTCTCGACCATTTCTAGGCAAGGACAACAGCCTGTCATGACGTGGGAATCCAGTCATGCGAACCGCCTTGCGATCGACCCCAAAATACTTGACGGCCTGTTGGGCGTGCTCCTCACTGCATGCGGTCACCAGGTCGGGGATCGGTCGATGCCACGGCAGTGCCGCACCGTAGACCAGTCTTTGAATCCGATTTCCATGAAAAAGCTTGTAGAGCCTGTGGCTGGGTGAATCGATCGCCCTCTCGATTTTCTTTAACCCAATGCCGTGGCGCAACAGGACCAGCTTGGCACGGCGAGACAGCCAGAAGTTGATGTCCCTCGGGATCGTGTCATAGATATAGACGCCAGACCGGAGACACCACCAGATGCCGCTGGGGGACCAGCGTGTCATCGCTCGATGACCGTCCGCGCGCAAGCGGTCACGGATCGAGCGTTTCGCTGTTATCCAGGCCACATCGAGCTCTTCCGCCTCGTGGTCTTCGCAGTGGAGGAAGACCGCCGCGGCGTTGTCTGCAAATCGTTGGCCACTCCAGGTGCCGAGCGCCCATCGCCTCGCGTCGCGCGGCACAAATCCGGACAGAAAGTAGACCGTGAACTGAATCGGTCTTATCAACAGAGTCACGAGCAAGGGCCAGGAATGCATGGTTGCGTGAGATTAGTGCCAAGAGATCCTCGCGTCGATGACACCAGTCGGTGGGTCGGTCTGGATCGTCAGAACGACGATTCGCGCGGCCTCTGCTCAATAGCTTTCTTGGCCGCAAGTGTTGAGGGGGCCATATAGGCCAGACTCATCAAACCTATTACGAGCCACCAGTGCCGCTGATACATGGCCTCGATGCCCGCAGACGCGATAACCATCGTCAGGTGCCCACCCAAGAGGCCGTAGGCGAGGTGCCGGTCGACAGCTGTGGCCGCCGTGGCGGCAGACACTGGAACGAGTGACATCGCCAGGAAGAACAGCAATCCGACGATTGACATCTCTACGAGAAGCCACAGCGCCGTGTTGTGAATGACTTCGTCGTAGGTCTCCTTGTAGGTCCCAAGACCAATGCCCCATCCAGCGGATTCGACGAACGCGTCCACTCCGTCGGTCGCGATGCTGCCTCGTGCCGCGACATTGTCGGGTCTTCTGTTGAAATCCTCGACTGCGCCATCGACAATTCCACTCATGAACAGCACGGGCAGCGCGAGCAATCCGATCGCAGCCAACCGCATGAACCGTTGAGTGGTCATACGGCCTAGAATCGCGATCGCCACAGCTGCCAATACAAGTGCCAACATCGCACCGCGCCCATAGGTCAGCCCGAGGAAGACCGCGCAGAAAGTTACGACGACCCAATGGGTCACGCGGTGTTTGAATACCTCCCGACCAGCGTGCCAGGAGAGGATTGATCCCAGAGCGAAGAGCGCTGCGGCGTTATTCGGATCGATCAACATCCCTGCGAATCTCGAATCGACCTTGCTATCTGCGATGGTCATGAAGTTGAACAGCTTGAAGTCGATCCACGCGAGTACTCCGGAAATTGCGATGCCCAGCAAGAACACGCGCACGATGCGCCGAGCAAAGCCGGCCCTCGCATATGCCGCGGTAACGACACCGAGCAGCGCCAACATGACAGCGCCCAGGAACTTGACCACCACGGCATGGTCGGTGACTGCGTGCTCGACACCCAACGCCACGAGAATCCCGTATGCGAGTATCGCGATTAGCCCGATCGGCAGGAGGTCCACGGCTCGGCGACCGGTGCGTATTGAACGCGGCGCCAACACAATCGCCATCGCAAGGAACAGATCGGAAGGTGCGAGGCGCGAATCAAGCACACCTTCCAACGCCCCGATCTCAAGCTGAACGGGCAAGAGAAACACCGCGATCATGAACATACGAAAGGACCAAGGACTTGACCAAGCAGGCAACCGCCGTCTCCGCCGCATCCAAGGCCGATCGTCGAGCACCTCGACCGGATCTCCCGTCAGCACCTACGCCCGTCGCGATCTATCACGGGGAATTTCGAGGTATTCCGCACGGCCGGTGACACCCAGCGATGATAACGGAGCCGCCAGCCACGAGCATCGTCGGCGCTCCTCTCAAGGGCCCGGACACCAGTCTTGACTTTCGAGGGCGTCATCACCATCTTTGGAGAACACGTCGATGGTGACGCACTCTAGGGATCCGGTGAGCAACACGGACTCGCCCTGTTGAAGGATCAATGCCTCGACCAGCGTTCCGTGCTGATCATGCATGGGGCCAGATAGCACAACACGTCGGATTCCCGCATCTGGTTCGTTGACCAGCACGAACCCCCCATCGAACGGTCGGGTGTGCAGATCACCGATCGTGCGGCGTTGACCTTGACCGGCACCGAGGTCGACGTCGAAACCCTTCCAATACGTGGAGGGATCGAGACGGCTGTCGTCACTTGTGGTGATCATGTCGCGCCCATTGGACACGAGCAGCAAGCTGGTCAGGTTGTACCACTGCTCGTCGTCGGTCTCAGCTCGTTGATCGAAGAAGAGCACTCGGCCACCTAGTTCATGGACGCGGTCGCTGAATCGAAGGAATGTACTGAAGCCGAATTTTTCATCACCTGCTCCGAGTCCGAGGTCGTTTGCACCTCGTTCCAGCATGACAAAGTCGGCTGCACGAATCTGCCGATCGATCATTGGATCGTCCAATTGCGGGCTGTCCGAATACCAGATGACATTGTGCGAGATGATCATCTCAGGGAACGCGTCTCGGATCTCCTCGGTTAGTTCCGCCATGTACCCACGCCAGTGCTCCAGGGTCATCTCCTCCCCGGTTCGAGGATCGTTCGGGAGAGCTTCAGAGCCGTCGCGGTAGGCGATGCGCCAATCCATGTTCACGTCATCAATATGCACACCGTTGTAGCCGTCGTCGCGTACTACCCCGATGCGGCTGACTAGATCATCACGAAATGCGCGACTCCCGATGTCGGCCGCATATTGCGGGCATCCGTCAGGTTCATCACAACCCCAGTCGATGTAGAGAGCTGCTCCTTCTTTGTCACGCAGTACCCAATCCGGATGGTCGATCAGACGCTGGTCTCGACCGGGTTCTGCATACAACGCATACGCGTTGACATAGACCGATGCAGCAGGGAATTCGTCGCGGTAGGCATCGAAGAATGGTCGCCAGACAACCATCCCCTCATAGAGCGACCGCATCTTCTGCCAGGTCTCTTGATCTGCGCTCTCGGCGATGGGATCGAAGTCCGAGTCGGCGTTCACGAACACGCCAATTTGGCCCTCGGGACAACACGACAGGTCACTTTCGGTCGAAGACGCTAGGTCCTGTTCTGTCGAAGACGCCGATTCAGCCTCATTGTTCGAGGGGGAACAACCAGCCACGCACAATGCCGCCACGACCACACCGAGCGCGCAATAGGCTCGCAGAGAGTCACTTGACGTGGTTGTCCGGCATGACCTGAGTTCATGCGAGGGTTCACGGCCGATGCTTAGACGATAGAGGCCTCGGTGGTAGAATGACTTCTTCATGCCAAAGTACGGACCACTCTCGGCGAGGCACCGGTGACCGATCAACAAGATGAGCTTCAGCTCGGTGACTATCTTGGCATCCTTCGTCGCCAGAGACGTTTGCTCATCGCGATTGCCTTGGTCTTGTTCGGCGCGGTGGCGATTTTTACGTTTCTCCAGACGCCGGAGTACAAATCAGAGGCGCAGGTTCTCATTCGGACGACACAAACGGATCCGCTGTTTCCCGAAGTCGGAGAGGCGAACGTCTCACTGCAACGGATTACTACGTCCGAACTTCAGTACACCGGCGGACGCGACTACCGCGATGCGGCTCGCGACGAAGCGGGAAATGGCATAGCCGTGACGGTCGAAATTCAGGCCGTCGTCGAGCAACAAGAGCTCGGGCAGAGTGGTGTTCTCCGATTCATCGCGTGGTCTGACAATGCCGAGAAAGCCCAGGCGACCTCCAACGCCTGGGCGCAGACCTACCTTCGGCTCCGGCTCGAGTCAAAGATCCGCGAGTTCGAGAGTCTCGAGCTGATCCTCGCGGAGCGAGCCGGGAGGTTCGGCGACGATCTGTCGGACCTCACCGCGGAGCTCGACTCGATCGACGACCAGATCCTGAAGACGAGAAATCCAGCACTCGTCGCAGAACTCAATGAGGCGCGCCGCACAATAGATGACGGAATCGGTGGGGAGCGAGTGCTGCTCGAGAGCCGGATCAGCACCATCACAGCTGAGCTTCAAGGCACGCAGGACCTCTTGTTGTTCCTCGAGACCCCCGACGGCACCGCACGTGTCTTGCGGCCTGCCTATCTGCCCGAGAACCCGGTTTCCCCGGATGTTCCCCGCAATCTCCTATTCGGCGCCATCGCCGCGCTTGTGCTGGGCGTGGCCGTCGCGATCACCAGAGACATGCTGGACGATCGTTTGGATGACAGTTCGACGAAGTCGGTCGACTTCGGACCGCCGCTGCTGGCATCGATACCAAAGTTGCGCTCGTCGAGAAAGCACCCTGGTGGCGTGCTGCCCTACCAGAGTCTCGACCCTTCGATGACCGATGCTTATCGCACGTTACGCAACACCCTGATCGTCATGCGCAAAGATCAGCCGATCCGCTCCATCGCGGTAACCTCCGACGGCGAGGGGGCCGGCAAAACCCAAACGGTTGCAAACTTTGGTCAGGCGTTAGCCGACCTCGACGAACGCGTCGTCGTCGTCGGAGCAGACCTTCACACCGCTGCACTGGCGGAGCGGATGGGTGCTGAGTGGACCTACGGTCTCGCCGATGTACTCGATGGCAGATCGAGCATCGACGACGCCCTCGTCGACACGCACGACCCCAATGTAAGCCTTCTCGCCGCTGGCAACGTGACACATTCACCCGCCGACATGTTGGTCGGCGAGCTGTTTGCCAGTGTGATCAAGGACCTCTCCACCCGCTATGACACCGTCCTCATCGACCTCCCACCAGCGCTTGGTCTTTCTGCTGCACCCATGGCTGCCGCTAGTGCCGACGCCGTTGATAATGATGTCGGCGCCACCAGATAGCTCGTACGTTCCTGCTGCCAGTGGCCCGAATGAACTAATACTGAAGCCCAGGCGAGCTTCTGCTGTCGCCAATCCCAGCG
>JADFOM010000125.1 GCA_022562835.1 Acidobacteriota bacterium
TCGGGCCGGTGGTCATATTCCCAGGTCCAGTCGCATAAGGCCACACTCAGGGCAACGCAGCCACGCAGGTCGTGGTCGCCACACCGTTGCTCAAGTTCTTGCCGGGTCGCCATGACGCAACGCTTTGGCCACAAACCAAGCCCAACTCGACCGCGGCAATCAGAATAGACTGCTCCGCGATGGACCTTCCCCCGGCACTGGCGTCACGATTCGCTCAGGTCCCGCAATGGTGGACAAACGCGAAGTTCGGCATCTTCATCCACTGGGTACCCGCATCGGTGCCAGCTTTTGCCCCGACGAAGTTCGACATAACCGAGGTACTCACGTCGGGCATCGACAACCCGATCGCCGAGATGCCCTATTCGGAGTGGTACCAGAACTCGCTTCGGTTCCCGAACAGCAGCGTGGCACGATTTCATCGCGAACAGTACGGCGAGCGCCCCTATGAAACCTTCGCTGACGACTTCACCGCTGGTTGTGAGCAGTGGGACCCGGCCGATTGGGCCGAACGGTTTGCGGCTGCGGGTGCCAAGTACGTCGTCATGGTCACCAAACACCACGACGGCTGGTGTCTCTGGCCGAGCGGCGTCGAGAACCCGAATAGGTCAGGCTGGTGTTCGCCACGCGACCTCGTTGGAGAACTCGCCGAAGCCGTCCGGTCAGCGGGCATGAGGTTCGGGCTCTATTACTCGGGCGGCTACGACTGGACCTTCGACTCAGCACCGATCGGCACGCTCGTCGATGGGGTCCTCGCCGCTCCGCGTGGACCGTACATCGACTACGCCGACGCGCAGGTACGAGAACTCATCGACCGCTACGAACCTGATGTGTTGTGGAACGACATTTCGTGGCCCTCATCGTTCGGACGGCTTGTCGAACTGTTTGAGTACTACTACCAAGTGGTGCCCGACGGCGTCGTCAACGATCGCTGGATGACGGTGCCCGACCACCCGAACTTCTGGCGTATTCCCGGCGTGAAACGGCTGTTCAACGCAATCGGAACTCGGTCGATAGCCAAGCAGGGACTCATCCCGCCCAAACCCAAGTTCTTCCAGTTCCGCACACCCGAGTTCACCAGCGGCAACTCGATCACCGATGCTCCGTGGGAGGTGACCCGCGGTATGGACAAGGGTTTTGGTTACAACCACACCTCGACGGAGGCCGATTATCTCAGCCGCGAGGAACTCTTCACGTCGATTGACTCGACACACGCCGCCGGCGCCAACTTCTTGCTCAACGTGGGACCCCGGGGCGTTGATGCCCAGATACCACCCGAACAGATCGAGCGCCTCGATTGGCTCGCGGAACGTCGCTGACCTGCCCGCGCACAACTCCAAGTAGGTTCCAGACCATGAGACAGAGCGAAGCGATCAGGTTCGTCATCGAGATCGAAGTGAGCGACATCGACGGGTTCAAGGCAGCTGCAAACGATATGGTCGCGATCAGCGACGATGAGCCCGGCACGCTGGTCTATGACTGGTACCTCGACGAAGACACCGGCCAGGGGCGGCTCTACGAGGCGTATGCGTCATTCGAGGCGCTCGACGCCCACATCGCCGGACCGGTGTTCACCGAGGTGGGCCCTCGAATTATCTCGACATGCACGTTTGTGCGGATGGACGCTTTCGGCAATGCCCCACCCGAACGCAGAGCTGGGCCGGGGATTGCACCGACGACGTGGTGGGGAGACCCGTTCGCAGCGGTGTCGGCCACCTGAGGCTGCCGCTGCAGGTCAGACCTTGTGTCATACCAGACGCTACTTGTCAGACCGCCAGCTGCGGATTCTCTGACCATCGTGATCCGAATCGATGCTCACATCATCGGCGAGGACGGTCGCTGTGCGCCGCTCGTCGGTGTAGCAGGGCCAAGACCCGATCGGATCACACGACGGCACTAGGTCACGTACGAACGACCCGAGGGTGTCGCGCATCCGCCGGCCGAGGCGATCCGCTTCACTCGCTCGACCCTCGCCCGCACCCACCACGTCCCGCCAGTTGGCCACGTCGAGCGTCCCGAACCAGAACGGCAGGTCATAGGCGTGTGATGCTCCCCCAGACCAGTCAAAACGGTAACGCCAGGCATCCACACCCCGACGAGTTTGGCAAGCCACCAGCTCGAACGCCGGTAGGTGAATGTCTGAGTACGCGATCGCCTCAACAAGGTCGTGGCCTACGGCGGCAAACCCGGCCTCGACGTCTGCGTCGTCGCCATAGCCGAGTGCCGCCAGTTTGGCCTCAATCATTGGATGTGCGAACTCGGGCGGTAGTTCCGGCACCGCGTCGCGGAAGAGCTCCATCTCGTGCTGCGTCGATCCGACCAGCATCGCAACGTTGAGCAGTGACCCCTCGCGCGCAGCTTGCATCGGCGGAATCGGCACGATGTCTCCGTCGACCACCGGGTGAAACGGCATCATTCCCACGCTCAACAACAGCTCATCGGCAGCATTGGTCTGGGCGGCGAGGATGTCATCGACCGCTGCGGCACGCAGCTCATCGAGGGTCTCGACCCCGAGAGCGTCGAGGAATGTTGTCGTCACCAAGTCGGCTTGGGCAGCGTCGAGCGTCGAGCCGGGTGCGCCGCTCGCGAGAACCGCTCCGTGCAGCAGTCCATCCGCCGCGGGCGACGCGAGCAGATGGGCTATAGCTCCAGCACCGGCGGACTCGCCAAACACGACTACCCGACGCGGATCGCCACCGAAGTTAGCGATCTGCTCGTGGATCCATGCCAGTCCGGCCAGCAGGTCGCGCAAGCCGAGGTTGGTAGCGATACCGGGTCCGTTCATGAACCCGAGAGCACCAAGGCGGTAGTTCAACCCCACGACGACGAGATTCTGCTCTGCCGCCAGACGAGCACCGCTGTAGGTCGCCAACCCGGCTGCCCCGATCTGGAAACGGCCACCGGGAATCCAAACCAATACCGGCGCTTCGCCGTCGAGATCGGCGCTCCAAATTTCAGCGTTGAGACAAGCCTCGCTGGTCGTGGCGGGAGCCATGTCCGGAACCAGCTCGTCGTCGCTCAACGGTTGTGGCGCAGCGGGTCCAGCCGTATTTGCCAGCCTCTCGCCCTCCCACACATTGGGCGGCTGCGGCGCTGCGAAACGCAGGTCGCCAACGGGTGGTGCCGCGTAGGACACCCCGCCAAAGTACGCGACCGGTGTCTCGTCGATATCTACGGTCGTTCCGACAAGAGCCCCCGACGATGTCACGACCCGTATTTCACCCATAGGTATCCCGACCGCTCATCGACTTGGTAACTATGGCTGCGAAGGTGACAACCGTTCGCGCGCCATGGTTATCTGCACTCTGGCAGACCATCAGACTCGATCTCGCTTGAGGCGCTTCACCGAACGAGCACGCTCACCTGCATCGAGCACAACCTTGCGGAGTCGTACGCTCTTGGGCGTCACCTCAACACACTCGTCTGACGCAATGAACTCGAGTGATCGCTCAAGGTCCAGTTTCTTGGCCGGTGCCAGGCGGATGGTGTCATCGGAGGACGACGCTCGAACGTTGGTCTGTTTCTTCTCTCGACAGATGTTCACATCCATGTCCTTGAGACGCGCGTTCTCCCCAACGATCATGCCTTCGTAAACCTCAATTCCCGGCTCCACGAAAAGCGAGGACCGGTCCTGTAGTGCCTGTATCGCGTAGCCGGTCGTTGGGCCCTTGCGGTCGGCGACAACGCTGCCCGTGGTGCGGGTGTGCAGTTCGCCCATCCACGGCTCATAACCCTCAAAGACGTGATGCAGTAGGCCGGTGCCTCGTGTCTCGGTCAAGAATTCGGTTCGGAACCCGATCAACGCGCGGGCCGCGACCACATAGTCGAGGCGCACCCAACCCGAACCGTGATTCGACATCGTGTCCATCTGGGCCTTGCGTTCACCCAGCAGTTGAGTCACCGCACCCACATGCTCCTCGGGTACATCGATCGTCAGCCGCTCGGTCGGCTCATGTAGCTTGCCGTCGATCTCTCGCGTGACGACCTCGGGCTTGCCGACGGTCAGCTCGAAACCCTCGCGCCGCATGATCTCGACGAGGATTGCGAGCTGCAGCTCGCCGCGGCCCTGCACTTCCCAGGCGTCGGGTCGGTCCGTGTCCGATAGGCGCAACGACACGTTGCCCACGAGTTCAGCGTCGAGGCGTGCCTTCACCTGACGGGCGGTGAGTTTGTTGCCCTCGGTGCCGGCCAATGGAGAGGTGTTCACTCCAATGGTCACCGACAATGTCGGTTCATCGACCGAGATCACCGGCATCGGCCGTGGGTCTTCGGGATCGGCGAGAGTCTCCCCAATCGTTATCCCGTCGATACCGGAGATGGCGACGATCTCGCCGGGCCCGGCTTCTTCTACATCGACGCGGTCGAGGTTTTCCGTGACGTACAGATTAACGATTCGCGCTGGCTCGACAGTGCCATCTGCCCGGCACCACGCAACGGCGGCACCCTTGCGGATAGTTCCATGTTGCACGCGACACAGCGCGATACGGCCGACGTATGTCGACGCGTCGAGATTGGTCACCCGCGCCTGAAGCGGGTGATTCGGGTCGTACTCGGGAGCCGGGATGTGACTCAATAAGGTGTCGAACAACGGACCCAAGTCTGTCCCTGCCACGTCGGGATCGAGGGTCGACGTTCCCTTGCGCGCGTCGGTGTAGACGATCGGGAACTCGATCTGGTGATCGTGGGCGTCGAGGTCCAGGAACAGCTCGTACACCTCATCTTCGACGGCTCCGAGACGAGCGTCGGGACGGTCGATCTTGTTGATGACCAACACGACTGGCAGGTCCAACTCGAGGGCCTTGCGCAGCACGAAGCGGGTCTGTGGAAGCGGGCCCTCACTCGAGTCGACCAGCAATAGCACTCCGTCGACCATGGTCAGCGCCCGTTCAACCTCACCGCCGAAGTCAGCGTGACCGGGTGTGTCGAGAATGTTGACCTTTACGTCACCAATACGTACGGCCGTGTTCTTGGCGAGAATCGTGATCCCCTTCTCGCGCTCAAGGTCCATCGAATCCATCACCCGCTCGTTGACCAGCTCATTCGAACGAAATGCCCCCGACTGCCACAACATCGCATCGACCAGCGTCGTCTTGCCGTGATCTACGTGCGCGACAATCGCCACGTTTCGAATATCACTTCGCTTCTGCATTGCAATACGTCCGTTCTCGTCAGGACCTGGGAGTGTACCGACCCACCAATTTTTCGGTGATCGGCGCAGCTACGTGTCAAACGCCAGCTCAGCTGTAGCAGAGCGTCCAAACCGCTTCGTCGTACTGTTCGTCGCTCACCTCATGCCAGTCTCCACCCGCCCAGCGGATCTCAGTCCCAGAACGCTGCTCCCGGACAAACAGTTTCTCAGCAGGCGCATCGGGCCGGTCACACGAGTGCTCCAACAGCGGGACCGTTTCGGGCTCATCGCCGCTGCAGGCAATCGTCGCGCCGAGCGACGAGCAGATCACTACCAGCAACGCAGCGGGTCGATAGACACCCATTGGTATCCATCGGCCCAGCGGTTTCATTGTTGAAGGTCACCTAGGCGGCTCGGCTCCGGTTTTCTGAACCCGAGCGCAACGCATACGGTGCGTTCGGCTGCGGAAAATGAGGACGGGGAAAGATGGACGAACCGGTACTCCACGAACTCGGGTTCTACGCGCTGGCAGGTCAACCCGAGTCCTCACGCGAGCTACTCGCAGAGATTACCGACGGCGAGGCACTCGGTTTCGGCACCGCATTCATCTCCGAGCGTTACAACAAGAAGGAGGCGGCAACACTGTGCGGTGCAGCAGCGGCGGTCAGCGAATCCATCACTATCGAAACAGCCGCCACAAACCACAACACCCGCCATCCAATGGTGACCGCCGGTTACGCGCGGACGATGCAGAGCCTCACAGATGGTCGATTCGTACTCGGACTCGGACGTGGCATCGCGCGGCTCCAAGACGCCTATGGGATCGACCGCATCACAACGGCGCAACTCGAGGACTTCGTCTCGATCATGAGGCGCCTGTTCGCAGGCGAGGTGATCTTCGGCCATGACGGTCCGGCGGGTTCATTCCCGGTGCTGCACCTCGACGCAGAACTCGACGACTACCTGCCGATGTCGCTCACCGCGTTTGGTGACAACAGCCTCTCGCTTGGCGGCCGCTGCTTCGACGAGGTCGTTCTACACACCTATTTCACCGACGAGACCACGCGACGATGTGTAGCAACGGTCAAAAACGCCGCAGCAGACGCAGGCCGCGATCCAGCCGATGTGCGTGTTTGGTCTTGTTTTGCGACCGTTGGTAACCACCTTCGCGAGGAGGATCGGATCATGAAGACGGTCGGCCGATTGGCAACCTACCTTCAGGGCTACGGCGATCTTCTCGTTGCGACCAACAACTGGGACCCAGCGGTTCTCGAAGCTTTTCGAGCCGACGAATTAGTCGCTGGCTTCGGCAGCGGATTCGATGTTTCGGCCACTACCGAACAGCTCGAACACGTCGCCACGCTCCTACCCGACGAATGGCTGGCACCGGCGGCGACCGGAACCCCAGCCGAATGTGTTGACGCGATCCGCGGGCAATTCGCGCTGGGCTGTGACGGCGTAATCCTGCACGGAGCGACTCCTACCGAACTCATGCCGATCGTCGCGGCCTACCGTGCGGCTGCGGCGTCGTGAGGTGAGACCATCCATCCTGACCGACTACCCGAGGGGAACCAATGTCGTTTGACCAAATAGTCGATGGGATCAACTTTGGCGAGGGACCTCGTTGGCACGAGAATCGCCTCTGGTACTCCGACTTTTATCAGGGACGCATCTTCGCGGTTGGCGAGGACGGCCAACGCGAGATCATGGTCGAGTTCGCTGACGACCGACCTTCGGGTCTGGGTTGGCTTCCCAATGGTGACCTTCTCGTCGTGTCCATGACCCGACGCCAACTCTGGCGAATAGGAGCGGACGGGACGCAATCGTTGCACGCCGACCTCTCAGACATTGCCGAGTTCCACTGCAACGACATGGTCGTCGATGATCACATACAGTTCGGTGAGGAGGGCATCGAGGTTCGTAGTCACAAACGTCCATCGATGCCCTCCAGCCACACCAGTCACAAGCAGACACGCCGAGCGTGCAATCACCAAAGCGAACGCCGAGCCGCCCCCCACCAGTGCACACTCGGCGGGCAGTTCGGAATCACTCATCTAGCTGTCGGTATGACTTCACTGGGCGTCTTGACCGCACCGTTTGCGCGCGTGTGTACCTCGGCGGCGTCC
>JADFOM010000126.1 GCA_022562835.1 Acidobacteriota bacterium
TCGACGACATCACCCTGCCCAGGATGCTGCACATGGAGATCCTCCGTAGCCCCCTCGCCCACGCCCGCATCAAGTCGATCGACGTGAGCGGCGCGTGGGCAATCCCCGGGGTTCGGCTGGTGATGACCGGCGAAACTATGGCCGCCCGCAATCTGGCTTGGATGCCGACGTTGTCCTATGACACACAGGCGGTTCTGGCGACCGACAAGGTGCGATTCCAGGGCCAGGAAGTGGTCTGCGTCATTGCCGACGATCCGTACATCGCCAAGGACGGATGCGAGGCGATCATCGTCGACTACGAGCCGCTGCCGGCGATTGTCAACCCCGAGCAGGCGATGGCGCCTGGAGCACCGCTCATCCGCGACGACAAGGAAAACCAGCACGACAACGTCATCTACGACTGGGACGTCGGCGACAAGGAGGGCACCGACCGGGCGTTCGCCGAGGCAGACCTGGTGTCGGAGATGGACCTCCACTATCCAAGGTCGCACCCGTCGCCGATCGAGACCTGTGGGTCCATCGCCGACTTCGACCGGTCGACATCGAAGCTCACGGTCTACATGACCACACAGGCACCGCACATCATTCGTGCAGCGCTGGCCCTCGTAGCGGAACTCCCCGAACACATGATCCGGGTCGTGTCTCCCGATCTCGGTGGCGGGTTCGGCAACAAGGTCCCCGTGTACCCCGGATACGTGGCGTCGATTCTCGCTTCCATCCTCCTCGAGCGCCCGGTGAAGTGGATCGAAGACAAGAGCAGCAACCTGATCTCCACCGGTTTTGCCCGAGACGTCTACCTGCGGGGCCAGCTGGCGTTGAGAAAGGACGGCAGGATTCTCGGCGTGCGCATGCACACCGACTCCGATCACGGAGCGTTCTTCTCCGACGCGCAGCCCAGCAAGTTCAAGATCGGCCTGATGCACTCGGCCTTCGCGTGTTACGACGTTCCCAGCGCGCATCTCACAGCCCGCGGTGTCTACACCAACAAGGCACCCGGCGGAGTCGCCTATCGATGTTCATTCCGCGTTACCGAGGCCATGTTCTTTCAAGAGCGCATGGTTCAGGCCGCCGCGGACGATCTGGGCATGGACCAAGCGGAGTTCCGCCGAATCAACCTTGTCCGCGACGATGACTTCCCGCACCGGACACCGTTCGGGTTTCTCACCGACTCCGGTCAATACAGCAAATGCCTCGACATCGGGCTCGAGGCCGTCGGCTATGAGGATTTCCTGAAGCAGAAGGAAGAGGCGAAGAAGAACGGACGACTTCTCGGGATCGGCATCTCGACGATGACCGAACCGTTGGGAGCCGGCAACAGTCGCGAGTACGACATTCTCGGCATAAAGATGTTCGACTCCGCAGAGTTGCGTGTGCACATGACTGGCAAGGCGCTTCTGAGAACTGGAGCCAAGAGCCAGGGACAGGGCCACGAGACAACCTGGGCGCAGATCGTCGCCCACGAGTTGGGGATCCCGGCGGAGGACATCCTCGTGGAGGAAGGCGATACCGACACTGCCCCGTTTGGAATGGGTACGTACGCCTCTCGTAGCACCCCGGTCGCCGGAGCAGCGGTCTCCATGGTGGCTCGCAAGATCCGCACCAAGGCGAGAAAGATTGCCGCCCACCTTCTCGAGGTCTCAGAAGAAGATATCGAGTGGGAACTGGGCCGGTTCTTCGTGCGCAGTGCACCCGATCTCGGAGTCACGATCCAGGAATGTGCAAACGCGGCTTACACCAACATGCCCGACGGGATGGAGCCGGGTCTCGAGAACACCGCGTATTACGACCCCCCGAACCTCACCTGGCCATTCGCGTGCTACATCGCCACGGTGGAGATCGACCCGCTGACCGGCGTGTGGGACGTGCTCCACATGGTCGCAGTCGACGACTGTGGTGTGCGCATCAACCCGATGATCGTCGAAGGACAGATCATGGGCGGGCTCACCGAGGCCTACGCCATGGCCAACATGCAGTTCATCACGTTCGACGCCGAGGGCAACTGCATCGGCTCGAACTACATGGACTATCTCCTTCCCACCGCTTGGGAGACCCCTGGATTCGAGCTGCACGAGGTCGTGACCCCGTGCCCGCACCATCCGATCGGCGCCAAGGGCGTCGGCGAGTGTGCGACCGTCGGTGGCCCAGCGGCGTTCGTCAACGCTGTGATGGACGCGCTGAAAGACACCGGCGTTCGCAACATTGACATGCCGTTGTTGCCCGACAGGGTCTACGAGGCGTTGACCGAAGGTCACGACGTGTCCGGAGCGCCACCTATGAGGACCGATTCATGAGCGACAGCCTCGCCCTGGATGGTTGGGGAGTGCTCCAACATGCGGTCGAGCTGGAGCAACGCGGCGAAGAGTTCGTGCTAGCCACGGTCGTTTGGCGTGAAGGGCCCTCGTCGGGTCAACAAGGGTCTCGCGCCATTGTCACCCGCGACGGCGAGGTCATTGGATGGATAGGCGGGGCATGCGCCGAGCCGGTGCTCATCCGAGAAGCCCATCAGGCACTCGACGAGGGGCAATCGCGCCTTTTAGCCCTCGGGACGTCGGACCAGTTCGGCGAAGTGCCTCAGGGTGTGACAGCAATAGCCATCTCTTGTCAAAGTGAGGGTGCCTTGCAGATCTTCATCGAACCCGTCATCCCAGCTGTGCGCCTCCTGGTGGTCGGTAGATCGCCCATGGCTCACACACTCTGTCGGCTCGCACAGGCGCTCGATTGGAACGCTGAATTGGTCGATGGCCTCGACATCTCTGCCGAGACGTTTGAGCACAATCCGATCGTCATCGTGGCCACCCAAGGTCACGGCGATGAGGAAGTGCTTGAACATGCGCTGCGCGCCGCACCCACCTACATCGGAGTCGTCGGGTCGGTCCGCCGAGGCGAGGCTCTGCGTGGTTATCTCGCCGGCCATGGGTTCGCCGCCGATGCCCTCGAATCCATACGAGTGCCGGTCGGACTGGATCTCGGAGCAACGTCTCACCGCGAGGTTGCAGTTGCGGTCCTTGCCGAACTCGTCCAGCTTCGCGCCGCGGGCAAACTCCGCGGAACCCACACGGCTCAGAAGGCGCCGACCGCTGAGGCGATCGATCCGATCTGTGGCATGACCGTTACTGCCGACAGCAAGAGTCACCCGCTCGTCGTCGGAGACGACACCTACTACTTCTGCGCTGTTGGGTGTCGCGTTCAGTTCGAACGACAAGTCGGGTCCCGCTTGACAGGTGATGCGACATGATGATCAAGAGCGATTTTGAGGTTGCCGAGTCGCTCGACACGGTATGGGATTTCTTCGCCGACATTCCACAGGTTGCGGCATGCCTTCCGGGCGCGGAGTTGAGCGATCAGGTCGGCGACGATAAGTACGAAGGAAACGTGCTGATCAGTCTGGGTCCGGTCAAGCTCGAGTTCGACGGAGCCGCGGAGATTCTCGAACGTCGCGAGGCCGACAGAACGATCGTGGTCGATGCCGCCGGCTCCGACAAGAAGGGTCGTGGGCAAGCGGCGTTGCAGCTCAAAGCAGCGCTCACTCCCGCTCCGGCCGGGACCAACGTCTCGGTGGCTCTCGATCTGCAACTCTCGGGAGCAGTAGCTCAGTACGGACGCGGCTTGATCGCCGACGTCACAGCGGTATTGCTGGACGACTTTGCCCTCAACATGCAGAACCGGTTGGAGGCGGTCGCGCAGGGACTCGATCCCGACCAGGTCGCTTCGGTCAAGCCGGCAAGTGGCATGGCTATCGGGCTACGCGCTGTTCGAATGGCGCTGGCCCGGGTCTTCCGGCGCTTCTTCTTACCCTACCGACCCCCAGCTAGCTGACCAGGAGGCCTGATATGTGGATGTTCGGCAATGTGATCCTTCTCTTGGTGGTTGTACCGGTGCTCGTCGCGCTCCTCAACCGCGTTCTTGCTGCGCTCGAACGGGTTCGCGCCGCGGCCGACGATGTGCTCGCTGGGGCCGAAGCGCTGACTGGGGAACTCGAGACGACACCCCAGTTGTTGGCCACGACGGACGAGACCATCGCCGCGGTAGCCGATGGAGCCCTCAGGTATGCAGGTTCAGTCGAAAAGCTGTTGGACTAAGTGGGAGGCCTCTGAATGGAAACTGTTGCGTGGATCACCGTGGCACTTGCAGGGCTGATAATCGCCGCTACTGCTTTGGGCCTTCTCCGGGTGATTCTTCATCTTGTGGCGATCAAGCGGACGCTTGGGACTCTCCTGGTTGGTGTCGACGTGGTCGCTGAGAAGACGAGCACTGTGCCAGCCGCTGTCGAATCCGTGAACGAGAGCTTGCGCCCGGTCCGCGAGTTCTGCGACACGATCTGATGAGGAGAATATAGACATGACAGCACACGTTTTCGCATCCACAGCCGGATGGACCATCGGCTGGGCGGTCGGACTTGCGGTAGT
Source organism: Acidobacteriota bacterium (assembly GCA_022562835.1). Classification (GTDB taxonomy): domain Bacteria; phylum Actinomycetota; class Acidimicrobiia; order Acidimicrobiales; family SHLQ01; genus JADFOM01. The sequence continues at coordinate 4,407 of JADFOM010000126.1, forward strand.
CCTCGTAGTGGTGGCGCTTGTGGTGCCGATCCTATTGTTGGCCAGCCAGATCGGCGGACAGGCGTCGGATGTCAATACTTCTCTTGAGGAGTCGGTGGAGAACACAGCAGGGCTGAGCAATCTAAACGCCACGAACGAGGCGGCTGAGGCCATAGTCGCCGGGCTGGCTCGTGCTCGTGCGAGGCTGGGAGGCTGACAATGTATGTACTCGGTTTGACCTCTACTCAAGAGAGCCTTTGGTGGGTCACTCTTGGGCTCGCGCTGATAGTGCTGCTCGCGGTGGCTGCGCTTCTGACGCTTCTCGTGACACTCGTGAGCACTATCGAAAAGCGCGTCGACTTCATCCGGGCGACGCTGGATGAAGCGGAATCGAACACATCCGATACGGCGCTGATCGCTGAGACCGCCGATCTGGTGAATGCGCTGCTGTCGGAGGGTCTGGAGCATCACCTGTTCCTCGGCCGGGTTCTGGACAAGGTGCGATCATGACGCTGTTGGTTGTGTTGACGGTCGTTGCCATCGCTGCGCTCATCGCCGAGCTTGCCATTTACCTGTACATCGTCGGGTCGCAACTCGATCGTGTCGGCGCCAAACTGGAAGGCTGCGGAGAGGTCGTTTGGGACATCAAACGCAACGCGGAACCAATCGAGTCCGGACTCGAGCGCATCAACAGCACCGGCAGGGTGGTCGCCGGCGCGTTGCCACTGCTTTATGGCATGGCTGAGGGCATTGTGGTCGGTGTCACCTACGAGCCCGCGCCAGATGCTGAACCTGTCCCTGTGCGTCCGGCAATGAAGCGACGGCGGACACGCTTGAACGAGGCCGTGGGATACACGCCTGAAGGAATGTGAGCCGCACATGTCGAAGTCGGTAACTCGAAATTCCAACTCCCTCGCCTGGATTGTGGTGGTGGTTGCAGGTCTGGTGGTGCTGGCCATTGTTGCGGGGCTGGATTTGCACCAGCGCCTTGACGCCGGTCAGCGGGTCCTTGATGGAGCGCGCCCAATTTTCACTGAAGAGCGCGTGGTTGGAGAACGAGTCGGCATAGGGATGATCAGCAGCGTGACCGACATGTTGGATCCGATCGTTGATGCCGAGGGTGGAGCGGCCGACGAGGTCGTTCCGTTGGTGCAGCTTGTCGCCGGGGCCACGGGCCTCTCCGATGCGGAGGTGCTGGCCGCTCTCGAAACCAACTTCCCGCACACCTACCATCTACTCCTGGCTTTGCCTCTCGACGGAGTCAGCGCAGAGATTCCGGCATTGTTGGACTTTGTGGCGGCCAACTCCGAGCTGGCTGACGGCGGTGAGGTGCTCGACGCTATTGCTGCGACCACCCCCAACCTCGCTCAAGCGATCACCAACCTCATTGTCGTTACCGATGGCTTCCGTCTGATCCCGGGCATCGAGCCACTGACGAGGTTCGACGGCTCGCCCGTCCTGTCGGTTCCCGACATAAGTGACTTCTTCGGCCAAGACGTTGTGCCGGCCGTACGAGACGTCACCGATGACTATCGAACGCTCGACACGACAGCACCACCGGTCGACGTGTTCCCGGCGCTCCTGTTAACTATCGGGATCCTTGTCAGCATCTACGCGGTGGCAATGTTGATCATTGTAAGTGCCGCCGTCCCGAGCCGAAAAAAGTCTGACGACGGTGGCGACGAGTCCTCAGGAGATGATGACGTCGCGGAGCCGGCAGAACTGGTCGGCGCTGGGTCTACCTGACCGCTCAGCTTGTTTCGGATGGATCGCGCCCGGTAGTGAGAGGGCCGGTGGTGGGCGCCGTGTAGTTGCCGATCCACTCGTCGTTCCAGCTCTGATCGAACTGCTCAAGGTTGCACCCGGGTTTGTACACCGCGACCAGTTCGCGAGTCACCTGCTCGCGATGTGAGGGCAGCCCGCCGGGTATTTCATAGGTGCAAATGTGGATGCTCCATCGGTCGCCGGCCCGCTTCGTCCAACACGATGCCCGGGGATGGCCGAAGGGAAGTCGTTCGAGCGAGAGATCATCGGAGTGGTCGACGTAGATCACCGCGAACTCCTGGGACTTGGTCTCGGGACCAGGTCGGTACATGATCGCGTACACCGCGGCTTTGGCCGGAGGTGTCCAACCTGCGAGCACCCGCGGGCCTTCGAAGGGGTAGCCCGCCAGCGAGCCGAGCCTGATCACTCGTCTTCCTCGAACTCGTCTTCGAAGCCGATCACCTCGGCACGAGCAACCGGCCAAGCCGGCAACTGTGCGACCTCTGCGGCCTGTATGAACGCGGGCACCGCGAGGTTCACGGCTTCGTCGGACGTTTCGGCCTCGATTACCACTTGGGCGCCATACGACATCTTGCCGATGCCCGATGCAATCCCCTCCATTGTCGACACCGCATCGGCCAACGCGACTATCTCGTCGAGCTCCAGGATCCGGTCACCGTCGGCCTCGATCGAGACGCTCCACTTCACTGGGTTACCTAACGCATTCCCGGGAGCATCTCGGCGAAGTCCCTGAGGCTGCGGAGGTTGTGAGCCGAGACGATTGTGTCAACGAACGGGGCGGCGACCATCATGCCGAGCGTATTCGGTTGGTAGTCGGGATCGTCGCCTTTGTGGGGGTTCATCCAGACGATGCGGTGGCACACCCGCGAGAGGCGTTCCATGGCGTCGGCGAGCCTGGCTGGGTCGCCTGTGTCGAGGCCGTCTGAACAGATCACGACGATGGCCCCCCGGCTCATGCCTCGGCGGCCCCAGTTTCGAACGAACTCGTCAATCGAGTCGCCGATATGGGTGCCGCCGTCCCAGTCGGCGACCTCGGCTGCGAAATGGGCTGCGGGGACACGG
>JADFOM010000127.1 GCA_022562835.1 Acidobacteriota bacterium
GACAGTTTCTGCGCAGGGGGAGGGTCTTGGGCCCTCCCCCGATGCGTCAAGCAATCCGGCGCCACGCCACGATGCGGAGCCGGGCCGATGGCGGAGCGACAGTCAGTATTTATCCGCCCAGGCCGGCCAGCCGATGGGATTGGCGCGCTGCACCAGCTTGGCCAGGACAAGGATCAACGGCTCGGCGAAGCGCGGTGCGGCGATTTGCAGGCCGACGGGCAGGCCGCTGGCGATCTTGGTGACCGAGACGCCTAGCGGTGAGATCAGACGAGCGAGATACATAGCCGTCGCCTCACCTTCGATGTTTGGGTTCATCGCCAAGATGACTTCGCTGATCGATTCCGCCTCGATCCGCTCGAGTAGCTCGGAGACCCGAAGCTGATCGGGACCAATGCCTTCGATCGGGCTGATCGCGCCGCCAAGCACGTGATATAGCCCGCGGAATTCGCCCGTGCGTTCGACCGCTACGACATCGCGCACGTCCTCGACCACGCAGACCGACGAGCCGTCACGACGACCGTCTTCGCAGAACTCACAGAGGTCGCCTTCACAGACGTTGAAACAACGAGCGCAGCTAGACACCCGATCCTTCACCACGACGATGGCGTCGGCCAGACGGCGTGCGTCGGTCGACGGGATCTTCAGAAGATGAAAGGCGATTCGCTGTGCGCTCTTCGGACCGATACCGGGCATACGCCCGAGCTCGTCGATCAAGGTCTGTAATGGAGGTGCGTACATCCAGCGAGCGACCTATTCGCCGCCGAGCAGCTTGGAGATGTCGAGCCCACCGAGATCGAGGTTCGAAAGATCCATACCACCGGGTGCCGACAGCTGGCTTTCCTCGATGTTTGCCGCGGCGTCTCGCAGGGCTGCCAATACAAGATCTTCGATCATCTCTCGATCACAGGTCGCGATTACGTCGTCACTGATCGAGACGGACTGGAACTCCCAGCGACCATTTACTTCAACAGAGACGGTGCCGCCCCCGGCCGACCCGGTCACGACCTCCTCCGCAGCTTTGGAGCCTGCGGAGAGCATCTCCTTCGCTGATTCCATCAGCGAGCTGAGATCGGGCATGCCCGACGGCGACTCTGGTTCACTCATCTTGCACAACCTCCGCTCCAGGAAACACTTTGGTTACCTGGTCCAAGAAACTACCGTCATCGGTCTTCGCGTCGACCAACCCCGACAGGTCAATCTCCTCTTCGGCCTGAGGTTGCACCGCGGTTGAAGCGGCGCGTTGGCTGTCGGGCGAACGGGGCGCATCCTCGTCGACCGTGAGGGTCAATGTACAGGGCGCTCCAACGACTGTGGTGAGTGCGCCGATCACTTCGTCGGCGATCTCTTCACACCGACGACGGTGGATTTCGTTGGGCAGAGCGAAAGTCAATTTGGTTCCGTCTGCCGCGATGAATCGTCCAGCCTGATAACGCGCACGCGCCTTGTTCGACAGCGTCGACATCACTGAGTCGGTCCATGTTTGGTTCAGTTGGTCCACCGTCATGGTGATAGACGCGTCGGTTGAGTCCGCCTGTTCGGTGATCGGCTCGTCAGCTACAGGTGCTAGGGGCTCCGAGATCGACTCGACCGGCTCTGTTGCGCCGACGCTTGGTGCCTCCTCTATTGGCGCCGACGGAACCTCTCCTGACCCGTCGGCTGCGCCGGGGTCGGCTGGCACGCCGACTTCGTCATCGTCGCTGACCTTGGACTTGGCCTGTTGGAGTCGCGCTCTGGCCGCGGCGGGACCACCCGGAGCGGGCGGTGGTGCGGGAGCCGGTGAGTCACTCGACGGTTTGGCGGAGGGCGGCTTGGGCGCGTCGCTGGGCGGCTTATCGACCGGCGACTTGGATGCGTCTGCCGTCGGTTTCTCAGTAGGCGGTGGCGTCGATGTCGAAACGCCGTCACCGGACGCCAACGCTGCGACCTGTTCCTCGAGCAACTCGATCCGATCGAGCATTTCGACGGCTCCCGATCCCTCAGGCGGGCGCGTGGCCCGCACCAGGGCTACCTCGAGATCGATGCGCGGATCGGGCGATTGACGCATATCGATCAAGGCGACGCCGACCAACTCGAGCGCAGCTGTAATACGAGCTGGCCGGTAGCGGCCACTCCAGTCGCCACAACGCTCGACCAGTCCCGGATCGATACGTGGAGTCGGCGCGCCAATCGCGAGCAGAAAGATGGTGCGCAGCGTCGAGATCAAACCCTCACCGATCACGCGCACATCGAGGCCTCGCCCGATCGACGCGTCGAGAGCCGCCATGGCGGCCCCACTGTCGCCTGAGACCAGAGCTTCGACAAGGTCTTCGTCGGCGCCGGCATCCACGCCGATGCCACCGGCAGCGACGACCCTATCCATCGCGGAGAGTGCGTCGCGCACCGAGCCGCGCGCCGCCTCGACGACATACTCGATTACCTCATCATCGACGTCGAGTTCGGCCTCGGAGGCCACCCATCGCAAATGCGCCGCGAGGGTTTCGGCATCGACGAGCGCTAGCTCGAGATGTTGGGTCCTACTCCGGACGGTCTCGACAACCTTGTGCGGCTCGGTGGTCGCGAGCACGAACACAACATGGTCTGGGGGTTCTTCAAGCGTTTTGAGTAGCGCATTCTCGGCGCCCGACGTGAGCATGTGCACCTCATCGAGCAGATACACCTTGGTTCTACCCGGAGTACCGAGGGCGACCTTCGACAATAGGTCGCGAATGTCGTCGACCTTGTTGTGCGAGGCAGCATCGAGCTCGTGCAGATCGAAGGATCGACCTTTGTCGATCGACTCACACGACTCACACTGGTCACAGGGTTCACCGTCGATCGGGTTCTCACAATTGAGGACCTTCGCGAGAATACGCGCGGCGGTGGTCTTGCCCGTTCCGCGCGGTCCGGACAGGAGGTACGCGTGGGCGACCTTGTCGTCGCGAGCAGCGTTGCGCAGAGCCCTCACCACGTGGTCCTGGCCGATCATCTGATCGAACCGACCCGGTCGGAAGCGACGGTAAAGGGACTGGTAGGCCATGTCTCGCCGAGCCTACCGTCCCGCCTTCGTCGCGCTGTTGTCCCGTGACGCTGGCGGGGTGTTCCCCCGCTAGCGCAGTGCCCGTTGTGGCTCCCCAACCAGCTCGAGTTGCACCCACCCGCGCACCGAATTGATCATCCAAATACGTTCGGATCGAGCGAGGTCATCGAGATGAACGACCTGCTCGGAGATCTTTCCCGCCTCGAGAAGCTCGGTCCTAAAGGTTCCCGCCAGCAGACCTGATTGACGCGCCGGAGTAACCAGCTTTCCGTCAAGATCGATGACCAGGTTGCCGATCGTGGTCTCGGTTACCTCACCATCGGTGTTGTAGAGCAACACGTCATCAGCATCGGCGAAACGCCCTCGAGCCTGGTCGTAGCGATCGCGGCGGGTCGTCTTGTGGAACAAGAACTCGTCTTGACGGTCCACCGGTTCGGAGTCGATAGCCACGCGGTAGGTCGATGCCGCTTCTGGGAGCGCGACGACCTCGAATTCGGCCGCACCGTCGGCGTCCACGAGCAGACGGAAGATCGACGCTACGTCCGGACGCTGCGCAGTAATCAGCCGTCGGATTTCGGCCAGGTTCACATCGAACCCGAAGTGTTCCGCGGTTGCGCCGAGACGGTCGAGGTGACGCTCCAGCAGTACAACACCGGCACCAGGTTCACAGAGCATTGTCTCGAGCAGTCGAAAGTCCTCTCCACACCGAGCGAGGATCCGAGCCTTGTCGATGGCCTCGGTCCATTCGGCGTCGCCGACCGAATCCCACACAATGCCCCCACCAATGCCGTAGGTGGCGCTGGCCTGCACCCGGTCGACCCAGACCGTTCTAATGGCGACGTTGAATTCGAGGTCACCGCCGGGCTCGATCGCACCAACGGCTCCCGTGTAGACCCCTCTGGGGGTTGCCTCGAGCTCAGCGATGAGTCCGCCTGTACGAACCTTGGGGGCACCCGTTATCGAGGCCGCCGGAAAGGTTGCCGCGAACAGGGAACCCAGATCTACCTCGCTGACCGCCTCGACGGTCGACGTCATCTGATGCACGGTCGGGTAGTGCTCTACCGAGTAGAGATCTGGCACAGCAACACTTCCAACCTCAGCGATACGCCCCAGATCGTTTCGCACCATGTCGACGATCATCGTGTTCTCGGCTCGATCCTTGGCGGACCGGACCAGCTCGTCGGCCAGCCTGGAGTCGATGATCGGATCTGGATCCCGTGGCCGGGTGCCTTTCATCGGTCGCGTCGACAGGACCGATGAGGATCGCCGGAGAAACAACTCGGGTGATGCCGAACACACGGCGGCATCGCCGAGGTCCACATAGGCCATGTGCTCGGCTCGCTGCGCACGTGATAATGCCGAAAACAAGCCAAGCGGGTCGCCGTCGAAATCGGCCGTGAGCCGCATCGTGTAGTTGAGTTGGTATGTCTCGCCAGCCGCGATCAACTCGTGCACTCTCTCGAGATCAGCGAGGTAGGCGTCCCGCGTGCGCGACGCGGTCCACTCGCCGAGTTTGTACCGATCACCCGCTGGTCCACGCGATGGGGCCGCCGCGGGAAAAACTCCGAAAGCGACGAGCGGCACTGTCAGGTCTCTCACCACGCGGATGCGCGACTCGAATGCAGGGGCAGCATCGTAGGCGACGAGCCCGACAACCCAGGAACCATCATCTGCTGCGACCTGCGCTCTGTCGAGCGCGGGAACGACCTGGTCGAGCGTCCAGGCGGTGATCGATTCCTCGGGGTCGTCGAAGCGCAGCCAACGTCGACCATCCGGTGTCGGATAGCGCAATAACGCGGCGCGAACCGCCCGCGACTGATGACCCGCGACCATTCGTTGATGCTAGGCCCATCATGCGGACAGACGCAGCGTCGACACGTTTAGTACGCTCCAGACCGTGGAGGGAGCCCAAGGCGACGATCTCGTCGACAACGTGGTGTTGACCGGATTTATGGGCAGCGGCAAGACGACCGTGGGACGACTGCTCGCCGCGCGCCTCGACTACGGATTCATCGACACCGACGATGTCATCGAACAACGCCACGGTCCCATCCCGGAGATATTCGCAAGCGTGGGCGAATCAGGCTTCCGCTCCCTCGAACGAGACCTCGCATGCTCACTCGCGACACGCACCGAACTGGTGATTGCGACCGGTGGAGGGATGATGCTCGACGAACGTGCCCGCAAGGCCCTGAGCGCCACCGGAGCGGTCCTGTGCCTTGTCGCCGACGCCGACGCCATTCTCGAACGGGTCGCCGACCAGGAGGGGCAGCGACCGCTGTTGAGCGGTCCAGATCCCCGCAGCAAGATCGAATCATTGTTGCGTGCACGGGCGGACACATACGCACAGTTCGTCCAGATCGACACTATGCATCACTCGCTGGACGAGATCGTGACCCTCATCGCGGAGCAACTTCAGAGCTGAGACGCAGTATCGACTTCAATGACCGGGTGGAGCTACTCAGCGGCGATCCGCCTAGTTGTCGCTCGCCAGCGCTGGCCTAGCCGCGTCAACAACTCCTACAGCGCTCTGCCCGCTGTCGGTCACGGTGAGGATCTCGACGCCTGTTTCGGTCACGATCACCGTGTGCTCAAACTGCGCCGAGGGCATTGCGTCTGCGACGTGTTCTGTCCATCCATCGTCGGCTCGGTCGTAATGTTCCCTGCCGCTGAACAACATCGGTTCAACGGTGAACGTCATGGCGACGTCGAAGGTGTCGGTGTCGTGCCGCTCGATGCAATGATTGATGTGTGGGGAGGCGTGGAATGTTTGGCCGATGCCATGACCTCCGTAGTCGCGCACGACGCCAAAGCCGCGCCGGTGAGCGAACGGTTCGATCGCCTCAGCTATGGCCCTCAGCGATCGTCCAGGGGCGACCTCAGCGATGCCCAACAGAGTCGCCTGGCGGGTGGTTTCGACCAGTGCACGCGTCGGCCCATCGACCTCGCCGACGCAGAACGTTGCGGACGTGTCGCCATGCATCCCATGGGCATATGCAGTGACGTCGACGTTGACGATGTCACCCTCGGCGAGCGGTCGACTATCTGGAACTCCATGACAGATGACACCGTTGACCGAGGTGCAGATCGACTTCGGATAGTCCCGTCTTCCGCCGTAATGCAGCGTGCTCGGATACGCCCCAAGCTCGACATACGCGTCGTGCGCGACCACATCGAGCGCGTCGGTCGTGACGCCGACTCCGACTGCCTCACCGGTGCGGAGCAATACCTCCGCAGCAATGGCACAGGCCCGACGCAGACGCGGCAGCGACTCCTCGTCCTGAATCTGGCGGCCCAAGTCGGTCGACACAGCGCCGCTGATCGCGTAGTGCGGTCTTTCGATTTCTGGGGGGACCGTTCGGGGCGTGCTCACGGTGCCGAGTTGAACTGGCTCGCGCTGAAGCAACCGAATGTCACCGTGACACCGCTTGAACTTGACGCCCGAGTCACACCAACACGGACCGTTGGATCGCAGTCTCCCCATCTGCTCAAGTCTAGAACGAGGTCGGACCTACCCGTTGAGCGGCGAACTCGCCGACGCAATCTGACCCGGCAGCCCGCGCTCGGCCCCGCGAACGCGCCCCTCGATCAAAGAACGCAACAGTGCCCGGAGACTCTGGACTTACATCGAGGGACACAGAGAACATGCGCGAAATTCAGAAACCGTCACTCGTCGGGCTTGCTCGGCCCTGTCGGCTCGCATCGACCTCGCCTCGGTGAACACCGGCAGCCTCAGCCGCAAGGCCCACGGCATAGAGTTCGACGCCCCAGCCGGCGTCGACAAACTCATGCCGGGCGACAAGGTCTCCATCGAACTCGACATCCAGTTCATTCTCACGCCTGCGGACGCACACACTGCGGCCTACGCCGCCGACGATGGGCCTCGCAGTGTGGACGCCTGACCGGTGAGACTCATGGGACAGGGACCTTCTACAGCGGACCGCTCACCTTCGAGGGGCTATTCTGCGAGTGACGACAGCTGGAGAGCGTCTGGTTGTCGTCGCGTAATTCGTGTTCGACCGACAATTTCGATCGGCGGTGCCCCATGAGTGCGATTCCTGCTCCCAGTTCCGCGGCGGCGATCGAGGCGGTCGGGGTGACGAAATCGTTCGGCAATGTACATGCTCTCGCCGGCCTCGATCTGGTGGCGCCTGCCGGGCAGGTGACCGCCGTATTGGGTCCAAACGGGGCCG
>JADFOM010000128.1 GCA_022562835.1 Acidobacteriota bacterium
GGTCGTCGTTTGGCCATGCTTCACCGGCCGCCTTCCGCATCTGTTCGAGGAGATGATCCACGTCGAGACCGAGGCGTTTTGCCTGTTCCTTTACCTTCCGTTCGATTTCGGCACCGTCGCGTGGAGACGCTGTGTCCGAGCCGGCGTTCGCATCGGGCGAACCGGAACGGCTGTGAGGCAATGTTTGCCGACCGTCGCCGATCCCCTTCGACCACCGGTCAAGCAAACGACGGCAAAGCGATTCGGTTTCTTCACGGAGGATGTGCTGTTCGTAGCGGCCGGTGTGCCAAATCCCGAAGGTTCGCAGTGGCACCTCTGCCGGCTGCGATTCGGCAGCGAGGTTGGTTTCCCGGCGACAGTGTTCGAAAAACGCACCGCACGCCGTGGCGGTGTCGCAAAAGAGGTACTCGGCAAGGGAGTCCGTAGCGGCGTCGAATTCGGCGTCTTTCAGGTCCTCGCCAAGGTGCACGAGATAGCTGTCGCGAAACCGGGCAGCCTCGAGGACTATTTCCGAGGCCGCAACCTCGATGGCAAGGACATGATGTCGATGTTCGGAGACCTGGACCCGCTCGCCGATCATCCCGGCTACCAGGACCACGAAGCGAGGGTCCGCCTTCTGGACGACCAGGGGCTTGAAGCAGCTCTGTTGTTCCCGACACTCGGCGTTGGTATGCAAGAGGCGCTCAAGAAGGATCTCGATGCGCTACACGCGTCGTTCAGAGCGTTCAACTCCTGGCTCGATGAGGATTGGGGTTTCGATCGCGATGGCAGGTTGTACGCAGCGCCGATGATCACACTGGCCGACCCAGAACAAGCCGCAGTAGAGGTCGATCGAGTACTCGCCATGGGTGCGCGCATCCTCGTGATGGTGCCTGGACCCGTACCCACCGGGACGGGCTACCTATCGCCCGGCAACGAAATCTATGATCCGGTTTGGGCCAGGGTGGCGGAGTCGGGCGTCCCGATGGCGATCCATGCGGGGCTGAGCGGTGTTGCTCAGTACGGCAAGATCTGGGAGGCGCCGACCGGGCAGTTCGAGGCCTTCAAACACTCGGCGTTCCCCCTTGTTGCGTTGGCCGACCGATCGATATCGGACACGTTGGCGGCGATGATCTGTCACGGCCTGCTCAGTCGATTCCCTGAACTCAAGTTGTTCTCGGTGGAGAACGGCGCGAACTGGGTACCGGATCTTTTGCGAAATCTGCGCGACGGCTACGGCAAGATGCCGTTCGGGTTCGGCGATGAACCGGTCGAACAGTTCAAGAGACAGATCTGGGTGTCGCCGTTCTACGAGGACGACATGGATCTCCTCAAGGAATTGCTGGGCGACGATCGGCTGCTGTTCGGTTCGGACTTCCCACACGCCGAAGGTCTGTCGGAACCGCTGAAGTTCACCGAGGACATCCCCAACTTCGACGCCGACGAGACGCGCAAGATCATGCGCGACAACGCTCGCACGTTGCTGGGTGTCTGAGACGACGTCGGCCTCTGTATTCCTTGGAGTTCTACCCATCTTCAAAGGTGAGGAGAGCTCCTAATCGTCGAGCGACAGTTCGGTGAGCAGTTCCATCTGACGGATCGCCAGATCGTCGGGCATTGCACCGATGGAGGCCCACACGTAGACGTGCTCAATGGGTAGGTCTTCGGTCAGCGTTCGAACGCGGATTCTCGCCTCCTCAGCGCTGAGGACCTCGAGCGGGCGGATAACCCCTGAGCCTCGAGAGCGAACCTCGTCTTCGCTCAGCTTGCGCGCTGGCTTGTCGCGACCCGCCGCGGCATTGGAGCGGTAGCTGTTGAGTTGGTGGGTGAGGTGTGGCAGCACTCGCTCATAGGCCGACTCGGGATCATCGGCGACCATGAAGTTCGCGACGCCGGCCATGCGGGCATCGGCTGGGTCGTGACCGGCGGCTTCGAGCGCGTCACGATAGATGACGTAGCTGTCGCGGTTGAGGGTCAACAATCCAACGCCGAGGCGACCCGCTCGCCCCGCGCCGATCGGTCCGAGGTAACCCGCCCAGCGCGGCAGCGGGTCCTGCACCGACGAAGGAGTTACCCCACCGGATTCGAGGAGTCGTCCGACCTCAGCGATCGTCGCATCGGTCGTCGGGTAACGCTGAGCGATATCAGCTCCGTACGCCTCGAACTCAGGCAATACATAACCAGCACCGAGACCCAGCTCAAGGCGTCCATTCGAGACAAGGTCGACGATGGCAGCCTGTTCTGCGATTTGCACCGCTGGATACAACGGAGCCAACACGACCGCGGTACCTAGTCGGCAATGTTCGGTGCGCGCCGCGATCGCAGCCAGTGCGGTCAGTGGCTGGGACAAATATCCGTCTTCGAAGAAGTGATGCTCGGTGACCCAGACACTGCCGATACCGCGTCGGTCGGCCTCGGCGATCAGATCCAAGGTCCAGCGGTAATGTGCCGCCGGGTCCCGCTGCCACGTCGACGGATTGCGGAAGTCGAAATACAAACCGAGTGAGGGACTCGAGGAGAGGCTGGGGTGACGCACGCGTCAGACAATACCCATTGTGGATCGAATGGTCGGCCGTGACACGGTTAGTGTCTGACGCCGTGAGTGACGAACCGAGTTATCAACGCATCTATCCGCCTCATGAGCTGACGCTCGGACCGTTCATTCGTCATGTTGCAGCTACGTTTGGCAACAGAACACTCGTGGTGCTCGGCGACGAACATATGAGCTACGCGGAGGTCGAATCGCGCTCGGCCGAACTCGCCAAGGGCATGCTCGCCACAGGTATCGGTAAGGGCGGCCGCGTCGGAATCCTCGCCCCCAACGGTCCCGATTGGATCGTTGCCTACTTTGCGGCAACTCGCATCGGTGCAATCGCAGTCTTGCTCAACACCTATTGGAAACCCCGCGAGCTCGACTGGGTGCTCGGTCACTCCGACATTGCGATGTTGCTCACCGTCGAGTCGCACCTCGGCAACCGCTATCTCGACCGCCTGGTAGAGATAGCGCCGCGGCTCAAGGAACATGACGGCGGGCAGATCATGATCGAATCGCACCCGCACCTCCGCGACGTAGTCGTGTTTGGTTCGATGGACCGTTCCTGGTGTCGCACCGCCGATGCGCTGGTGGAAGCGGGTGCGGACGTTAGCGACGGTGTACTCGCTGCGATCGAAGCAACCGTGTCGGAGGCCGACCCCGCTGTTGTCATCTACTCTTCAGGCTCGACCGCGGATCCCAAGGGCGTCGTACATTCTCACGGTGCCGTGGTCGGACACTCATTCAACCTGACCCAGTTCCGCCAGACCGTGGCCGATGACATCACCTACACACCGATGCCGCTGTTTTGGGTCGGGGGTCTGTCGTTCACGCTCATGAGCTGCATGCACGTTGGATCCACCCTCGTGTTCGAGGAGCGATTCGAGCCCGGAGCGACACTCGAGTTGATCGAGCGCGAACACGTCACCCATGTGGCGGGCTGGCCGCATATGGCCAAGGCGCTTACCGAGCACCCGAGTTTCGCCGACCGCGACCTATCGTCGGTCCGAGGCGGCAGCATCGACGCGTTGTTGCCACCCGAATTGAGGGTCGGCAATCCCGAACTTCGTGCCAACTCCCTTGGCATGACCGAAACACTGGGACCGCACACGATCGAACTCATCGGTTCGGAGGTCCCCGCGGAGAAGATGGGTTCGTTCGGACGCAGCATTCCCGGCGTAGAACACAAGGTCGTCGATCCGGTTTCCGGTGTCGACCTGCCCCGTGGTGAGCTCGGCGAAATATGTGTCCGCGGCTATTCGGTGATGATCGGCATGCTCAAACGGTCCCGCGAGGAGGTATTCACCATCGACGGTTGGTACGCCACGGGCGACGGCGGTTACTTCGACGAGGACGGGCACCTATTCTTCAAAGGCCGAATGGGCGATCAGATCAAGTCGGCCGGCATGAACATCACCCCACGTGAGGTCGAGCTAGTGCTCGAAGAACACGGCGCCGTCATGCACGCATTCGTGATGGGTGTGCCCAACGCCGATCGGGGCGAGAACGTGGCCGCCGTGATCGTGTTTCGAGCCGATGTCACGGCGACCGGCGAAGAGCTAATCGCCATGACCAAGGATCAGCTGGCCAACTACAAGGTGCCGCGCCATGTCATGACGGTCGCGAACCCAGAGGATCTGCCGTGGCTCGAAAGCGGCAAGATCGATAGGCGTGCGGTGCAGGCAATTTTAGTCGAAAAGTTTGGTGCTTGATGGGATCGATCACCTCTGAGCAGTTCAGCGCGCTCTTCGAACCCCGCGGGATCGTTGTTGCAGGGGCTGCCAGCCACCCTGGCAAGTTTGGCTTCGTCGCATACCACAACCTCAAAGCCTGTGGATTCCGGGGCGAGCTTTACGGCACGAATCTCAACGGCGAACCCGTGCTCGGCGATGACACCTACCCCTCGGTTGGTGAGATCGACAGCAACGTGCTCGACCTGGTTTTCATCGGCGTGCCGCCGAGCGCAACCGGCGACGTGCTGCGACAGGCGGCGGAGGTTGGCATCAAGGCGGCTTATTGCGCGTCAGCTGGATATGGCGAGATGGATGCGCAAGGACGACATCATCAGGAGGAACTAGCGGCACTCGCGACCGATTTGGGGATGCTGTTTGTTGGTCCTAATGGTCAGGGTCTGATCTCGACGCCGACGTCGATGTGTGCGCAGATCGTCGCACCAATGCCGCCACTCGGACGCATCGGCATCGCCAGTCAGTCCGGTGGATTGGTGCAGTCGTGGGGCAACATCTCGCGAGCTCGCGGTGTCGGTGTCAGCCGGGCGGTGTCGGTCGGGAACTCGGCACAGGTCGGTGTGGCCGACTTCGTGGAGGGCTTTGTCGACGATGATGCCACCGATGTTGCGCTGGTCTATGTCGAACACATCGACGAGCAGATCGCGGGGCGACTCGCACACGCTGCATCTTCAATTCCGGTCGTCGTTCTCCGTTCAGGCCAGACTCCGGCCGGATCTGCCGCTGTAGCGGTGCACACAGGGTCGATCGCCGGCCCAGCCTCGCTCGACGAGGGTTTGCGCGAAGCGGGTGTCACAGTGGCCACGACGGTGCACGAGGCCTTCAGCGCCGCGGCAACGTTCGCGACCCAACCAATTCCGGCGGGACCACGCACCTTGGTGTTCGGTACCGCCGGCGGATGGGGTGTGTTGACGGCCGACGCGATCGAGCGGAGCGAACTCGAGCTGATTGCGCTGCCGTCCGAGTTGGCCGATGCCATCGCGCAGCGGGTGCCACCACGCTGGAGTCGGGCCAACCCGATCGATCTGGCAGGCGGGGAGACCCGCGACACAATTCCCGAATTGCTGCCAATCTTGGCAGCACACCCCGATGTGGATGCGATCGTCTATCTCGGTCTCGGTATCCAATCGAACCAGGCGTCGTTGGCACGCGAACACGAGTTCTACCCCGATTATGGCCTCGATCGGATCGTGTCGTTTCACGAACGTCAAGACGCGCGTTATGCCGAAGCGGCAGCCGCGGTGTCAGACGCGAGCGGCAAGCCGATTCTCACCGCAACAGAACTATGTGAGACCGATCCAGACAACCCGGGACCGGCCGGGGTGCGCGCGAGCGGCCGATATTGTTATGCATCGGGTACCGATGCGGTGGCGGCCCTTGAGCAGATGTGGCAGCGCAGCCGCACTCAGCGGTGAACCTAGATGCTGCGTTCGGCGAAGCCAGACCTAGTGACGATCTCCTCGTCGACGGTCAGGGTCGGTTCTCAACCGCAGAGCTCGAGAGTGCGGTCGGTGAGACGGCTGCTGGGCTCGCCGCCGCCGGCGTGTGTGTCGGCGACACGGTTGCGTTTCAGCTTCCGATCACGGCCCAATCGGTCATTGCGTATCGGGCATGTTGGCGCATCGGAGCTGTAGCCGCAGCCTTGCATCCCGCGGCGGGATCCGCGCAACTCGCCGCGGCGCTTGAACAGCTCGACGCGCACTTGGTGATCGCCGATCCATCGATGGCCCTAGCGGCGAATACTTCCGCACTTACCGTCGAAGCGTTGCGGATCGGCGGCTTGGGCGAAGCGGTCAGCGCCATATCGACCGCCAATGAAAGCACAGACGCCACAATCCTGTTCACCTCTGGTTCGAGCGGGGCACCCAAAGGGGTCGTACACACCCACGGCTCACTGTTCTACAAGGCTCGGCAGTCAGCGGTTGTGCACGGGCTCGGTGTTGACGATGCCGTTCTGATGCCTGCTCCACTAGCGCACATGAGCGGCCTGTTGCACGCAGTCACCGTGCCTGGATGCGCAGGGTTCAAGGCAGTCCTCATGAATCGTTGGGATCCGGGGCTTGCACTGACCCTGATCGAGAATGAGCAGATCACCTACATGGTCGGTCCGCCGACGTTCTTCATCGGGTTGATGGATCACCCCGACTTCGACCCGTCGCGCACAGCGTCGCTGCGGATGCTGTCGTGTGGGGGAGCGGGCGTTACCCCGGCGTTCGTGCAGCGTGCTAGCGAACAGCTGGGCGCCATGGTGAAGCGCGCATACGGGTCGACCGAGGCGCCGACTCTGACGACGAGCCGTTTCGACGATCCGGTCGAGACCATGGCGCGATCCGACGGTCGAACATTTGACGATACAGAGGTTCGAGTCGACGACAGCGGCGAGATCTGGGCGCGCGGACCCGAGTTGGCTCGCGGCTACCTCGACGAAGTTCAGACCGAGGCGGCGTTCGTCGACGGGTGGTTCCGCACCGGCGACCTCGGAGTTCTCACCGACGGTTGGCTGACGATCACGGGACGTCTCGGTGATGTCATCATCCGCGCGGGCGAGAACATCTCGGCTGGCGAGGTAGAGCAGGTCTTGGAGGCCCACCCCGATGTCCGTCACGCGGTAGCCATCGCGGAGCCAGACGATCGACTCGGTGAACGCGTCGCAGCTTTTGTCGTCGCCCCGGATGGATTCACGCTCGTCAAATGTCGTGAGTGGTTCCAAGAGAGCGGTGCGGCCAAGTACATCTGCCCCGAACGCATCGAGCTGATCGATGCAATGCCGGTGCTGGCCTCGGGCAAACCCGATCGTGCCGCGTTGAAGGACCTACTAGCGACCTGATCGACGGCCGCCCGCCGGGAGTGTGCACGTCGCTGATCGGACTGCGAATATGGCCGCATGCTCGACTTCGCTCTCGGACCTGAACTCGATGCGCTCC
>JADFOM010000129.1 GCA_022562835.1 Acidobacteriota bacterium
ATCGATACCCAGAGCATCGTCGACCCAGCGGTGCCAACCCATCGTGACGCCAGCCTCGACCGACAACGATGGCACGGCTGGCGTGATCACCGAGTCGCGGTAATCCTGCGACTCGGCTGCGAACAATTCGGTCGAGGGCATCGACACAACACGGGCGCCGATTCCCTCCGTCGCGAGAATCTCACCCGCGGCGACACACAGAGCGACCTCGCTGCCGGTGCCAACCAAAGTCACCTGATGAGAACCTGGATCTGCCAGTACATAGCCGCCCTTCACGACGTTGGTGTGGTTCGTTGCACCGTCGAGCACAGGAACACTTTGACGGGTCAGGACCAACACAACGGGGCCGTCGCCGTCGATCGCGATTCGCCAGCACGCGGCGACCTCGTTGGCATCGGCCGGTCGCAGCAGGAGGAGGCCGGGTATCGCCCTCAACGAAGCGATCTGCTCGATCGGTTGATGTGTCGGCCCGTCCTCGCCGACACCGACGGAATCGTGGCTGTACACGAAGACCGCATGAGCGCCGGAGAGGCTGGCCAAACGAATCGGCGGGCGCATGTAGTCACTGAAGACGAGGAACGTGCCACCGATCGGTAGCAGGCCACCGTGCAATGCTGCGCCAACCATGGCGCTACCCATCGCATGTTCACGAATCCCGAAGAATATTTGGCGACCGGATGCGTCCTCTGGTCCGAACGTCCCACGATCGGTGATGGTCGTGCCCGTGTTGCCGGTTAGGTCGGCACCGCCGCCCACGAGCCCAGGCACCACGTCCGCGACCGCATCGATGCATGCGGCCGACGCCTTGCGCGTGGCGGTCGATTCTCCGACCGCGAACGACGGCAGCTCAACGTGCCAGTCGACCAATCCGCGGCCCGCGATGCACGCGTCATAGACGGGGCGGTCAACAACAGCACCGTCTAGCGCTGCTTCCCAGCGACGTCGTTCTTCGCCATGGCGGCTGCCGGCGGAGCGGTAGAAGTCCAACACATCGTCGGGGACGTAGAAGGTCTTGTCGGGCGGCATTCCCATCACACGTTTGGTCGTCGCGATCTCTTCGTCGAACAATGCGTAGCCATGCGCTGCAGCCGAGTCGACGGCGTCGGGCGATGGCGTGGCAATGTGGGTTCGCAAGACGATGAGTGAGGGCCTTTGCGTCTCTGCGCGCGCCTCCAACAGCACGGTTTCCAGCGCGTCGAGGTCCTCACCGATTTCGCCTGCTTCGATTACGTGCCAGCCGTAGGCGGTGAAGCGAGCGGCCGCATCATCTGACAGTGCCAACTCGGTCGGTCCGTCGATAGTGATGTGGTTGTCGTCATAGATCACAACGAGTCGCCCAAGCCCAAGGTGGCCGGCAAACGATGCCGCCTCGTGACTCACACCCTCGGAAAGATCACCATCGCCGCAAATCGCGTAGATGTGGTGATCGCACACGTTCTCACCGAACCGGCCTCGCAGTGACTGCTCAGCGATCGCCATGCCCACTGCGTTGGCGACTCCTTGACCGAGCGGACCGGTCGTCACCTCGACCCCGGCTGTATGGCCTGCCTCGGGATGACCCGGAGTAGCGCTGTCCCATTGGCGAAAGTCCTTGAGGTCGTCGAGTCCCAGGCCGTATCCCGTGAGATGCAACATCGAGTACAACAGAATCGATGCGTGGCCCGCAGACAGAATGAAGCGATCCCGGTCAGCCCATTTGGGGTCCGTTGCGTCGTAGCGGAGGATGCGGGTGAACAGCACGTGTGCGAGCGGTGCCAAGGCCATAGCGGTGCCCTGATGACCCGATTTGGCCTTGTGCGGTGCGTCCATACTGAGCCCGCGCACGGTACTCACGGCGCGTTGTTCGATGTCGGTCATGTGAGGTCCTCTGTCGAGTCAACGGAGCGACTCTAGCGCCCCCTCGAAAACTGTTTGACCAACAGTGATGTTGGTGTCAGATGATCGAACGGCGTTGGTGTTCGCGATGTTGTGAGCGTTAGCGAGCAACTCGAAGGAACCCGAAGGGTTCCCGCGCATGAGCGACACAGTCCTTGCGCGACTCGCAGCAAAAACCAGTGCGGGTGCGGCTTTGCCGTTCCGCACGGTCAGCGCTTGCGTTCTGCGCAAGAACGACGTGTGTGCGATGTTGTGAGTGTCAGCGAGCAACTCGAAGGAACCCGAAGGGTTCCCGCGAACTCGCAGCAACAACTAGTCGACCGGGGCCAGCAACGTGAAGGGGACGATCGTGGCTTCGCCGAGGTCGATACGGCAATGTGCGTGCACGGTCCCGTACTCCTCGAACTCGAGTTCGGCTCGAACCAGGCGATAGGTGAATTTGCCAGGCTCGACCGAGAGTGGCTGCACGTTGCGCGCGATCTGTTCACCGTCGCGCATGAACTGCACCTCGAGAGCGCCGGTGCCCGGCTCGTCTTGTTCGCAGCGCACGATTATGCAGAGATGGGGCGACCACGTCAGTGGCACGGCTTGCGGTGCGGCTGCAGAGAACTGAACGCCGGTCAGATCGAGATGTGTCGCAGGCCCGGCAACCTCACGCAACTCGATTCCTTCCATGAACAGTGCCGAGATGATCTGCATTCTCAGTGCCTCTCCGTCGATACGAACACGGCGACATCGTGACGAACGTCTACGAGGCCGAACAAGCTACACATCCTGATGAACGTCCAGGCCGGGTCCCATTGGTGCGGTCGCAACGAAAAGCGAGCGGAGGTCGGTGCGGCGTGGTGATTGTTGTGCAACCCCTCACCAGCGGTGAGAAGTGCCAGCCACCATACATTGGTCGCCGAGTTCTCGTATGGACGTTTTCCGAAGGTGTGAGCGATCGCATTGACCGCGGCGGACAACTCGATGTATCCGATGAAGTGCACGAGCGATGCGATCAGCGCTACCTGCCAACCGAACACGATGATGAGCAACAGAGTCCCAAGCGACAACCCGAGCAGCGCATGGTCGTACAACACAACATCAAGCCGAGTGGCCGGCAGATCGCGAGCATATTTCGAGACCTGCGTTGGGTCGCTGGCAACCTTGCGATAGAGCGAAACATTTGTGAGCTGCACCCGAACCCATCCGAGCCGCGCTGGTGAATGCGGATCCTCGTCAGTGTCCGTACAGGCATGATGTTTTCTATGTACGGCGGCCCACTGACGTGGTCGTATTCCCGTCGTCAACCACAACACGGTGCGAAAGAGCAGCTCCAGAGGTCTCGACACGTTCAGCGCCCTATGACTCAGCGCACGATGGAGATAAACGGTGGTCGCAAGATTGGCCAGCTGCGTAACCACGGCCGCAACCAACAGACCCAGCCCGACGGTAAGCCAGACAGACGAGGGGTTGTACAACACGGGTGCAAGTCTAGTGCCTGGACCAAGGCCACCAGACCGCCTTGGAAGGCGCCGCGGAAACCTGGACCGCCCCACCGCGCACACAGCGAGGCAGTAGGATCCCGCCGTGCGTCGAATGGTCCTTCCCGTCATCTTGTTGGTCACAGCGCTGTGCGCGGCGTTCATGGCAAACAGTTCTGACGAGGACTCCAAACCCGCTGTCCTCGACACGACCGTAGCCGAACCCTCGCCGGTGACGCCGGTGCTCTCGGCGCGCCGGGTACCCGATCTTGTCGCTATTCCAGCTGCGGAGGCCGACCTCGCTGAGTCTCTGAGCACGTTCATGGACACCATTCCGGGTGATTCCTGTCTCAGCGTCAGCCACGATGGTCGCGTCGTACTCGAAATTGACGTCGATGCGCCTCTGGTCCCTGCGTCGACGCAGAAACTCGTGACGGCACAGGCCGTACTTGAGTTGTTGGGGCCGGACGCGACTTTTGAGACCACGGTCTACGCGGCTGGCCCGATCAGCGACGGCACCATCAACGGCGATCTGTGGCTTCTCGGCGGCGGGGATCCTGTCCTAGCGACCGACGACTACCTCGCGTCCTACAAGGTGCCGCCGGTCGACACCGACCTCGAGGCGCTCGCCGATCTGCTTGTCGCCGATGGTCTGAACACAGTCGAAGGTGGTGTACACGCCGACGAAACACGTTATGACACCGAACGCTACGTGGCCGTCTGGCCGGAACGCTTCATTGATCAGAATCAGACTGGACCATTGTCGGCGATGACGGTCAACGATGGATTCTCGCAGTTCTCCAGTGACAATTTCCAGAGTTCCGAAGCTGTCCCAGCGAGCGACCCGGCTCTCAGCGCCGCTGCCGAGTTCGACGATCTGCTGGAAGCGCGCGGTGTCACGATCTTCGGAGGACAGGTGAGCGAACCGCTCCCAGCCGATGTCATCGAACTCGGTTCGGTCAAATCACCGCCACTCACCGACATCGTCACCGACATGATCAACAAGAGCGACAACGCCACCGCGGAACTGCTCGTAAAGGAACTCGGTTACACAGCCGGCGACGGACCTGAGCCTGTCGGTTCGACCGCAGCGGGCGTCGATGAGATCACTTCTGTTGTCGCAGAATCTGGGCTCGACTCCGACGGAGTAGTAGTGACGGATGGTTCGGGACTTTCGCCCGACAACCGACTCACGTGCACCTACCTGATCGCTCTGCTCGTGCAGGAAGGCGTTAACAGTCCGGTAACCGCAGGTCTAGCGGTTGCCGGCGAATCAGGCACGTTGCGCGACCGATTTATCGGCACCGACGTCGAGGGACGACTGCGAGCCAAGACCGGCACGCTCAACGATGTCACCGCATTAGCCGGCTTTCTCGACACGGTGCGCGGTGATCGGTTCACCTTTTCGTTCCTAGTCAATGCCCCCGACCTCGCGCTCGATGCGCTCGCGTATCAAAATACGCTCGTCGAAACTTTGGCGGCCTACCCGTCCGGTGTTCCCATCGCCGAGCTCGGACCCATGTGAGCAACGCAACCGAAACACTCGCCATGTTTCCGCTGGGAACCGTGCTGTTCCCCGGCGCAGCAATACCCTTGCACATCTTCGAGGAGCGATATCGACGATTGGTAATCGACCACCTCGAGGAAGACGCAACATTTGGCATTGTGCTCATCGAACGAGGCAAGGAAGTGGGCGGCGGTGACGTGCGCTGCGATGTCGCGACGCGTTGCCGTATCGCGGAATCACATCGCTTCGAGGACGGACGCTGGGCGATCCTGGCCCAAGGGCTCGGGCGGATCGAAATCCATCGGTGGCTCGACGAGACCCGCTATCCCACGGCGATTGTGTCGACGCCGGCCGTCGACGAGTCGGCTGACGTCGACATGTATCACACCCTGGCTCTGGGCCTACGTCACTGCCTCGCAATGGCGGCAGAGCTCGGCGACGAAGCCGCTCCTGCATCCCTCGACTTGCCCGACGACCCGGTGAAGGGATTGGACGCGATTGCCGCCGCCGCTCCGTTGACCGCTTATGACGCTCAAAAGCTGCTGGCCACGACCTCTTGGTCGACGTGCTCCACCGACCTACGCGCAATGCTGAACGAGTTGTCCGACACATTTGAGCAGCGCCTCGCCGACCGGTGAGGAGTAACCCGACACGATGTCATGTTGACAATGGTGGTGAACCAACCCATCAGTGCGATATGTTCACGCGCACGTTCCATTGAGAGGGAGCCCCGGTGGCCCAAGATATCAACGGTGATTTTTCTGAAATCCCGCAACTGATCAAGACCTATGCGATCCAAGAGCTTGTCGACCCTCTGCGCGCGGTGGGCCGCTATATCGCATTCGGGGTCGTCGGCGCGATCTTCGTCGGCTTGGGGTTGTTGATGCTTGGGATGTCGGCTCTGCGCGCCATGCAGTATGAAGCCGCCGACACCTTCGACGGCAACTGGTCGGTCGTGCCGTATCTGATCGTGACGGCTGCGGGTATCGTCGTGCTCGGCCTGATCGGCCTCCGAATCACCAAAGGCCTCGACGATGACTGATGCAGCAGAGAAGATCACACGTGACGACCTCGAGGCACGCTTCCGCTCGTTACAGGACAACATCGGTGAGAAAGCGGAGGAAGCCAGCTCCAAGATAATTCCGGCGGTAGTCGTCGGCGGAATCCTGTTCACCCTGATCGTTTACCTGATCGGCAAGCGTGTGGGAACCAAACGCTCGACGGTCGTCGAGATCCGTCGCATCTGATGCGCGGACCGTCGAGCCTTATTGGTCGTTACCTCCGCAGGAACGCTATTCAAAAAGGATTGATGGGGCGATCACGACTCTGGATGGGCGTGCTCGGTCTTGGCGCGCTCACCAAGGCGATCAGCAAGGTATCAAAATCTGGCCCTGGCCCGATTCTCTTTTCAGAATCGCTCGCGGAGGGCGCGGCGATCGAGATAGTCCACCTGGATCCGCTGCCCACACGGCGTCAGCGACGCAAGGCACGCAAGGCTCAGCGATGAGTAGGGCGAGTCTGTCGACGAGCGCTCGCACAGCGTCAGGTCCGTGACCGACCCTCAGCCAGACCACACCCGCTTCGCAGTCGGTGACATGGTATTGCTCATCGACCGCAAGAAACGGCGCTACCTCATCGACCTCACGGACGGGGGCGAGTTCCACTCTCACGCTGGAGTGCTCGGACACAACGCTCTGATCGGATCACCCGAAGGTATGGCATACCGGTCGAGCAGGGGGGCCGAGTTCATCGCGGTGCGTCCCACCCTCACCGATTTCGTCCTCAAGATGCCGCGAGGGGCGCAGGTCATATACCCAAAGGACCTTGGACCGATGTTGTTCATGGCCGACATCCATCCAGGCATGCGCGTTCTCGAGTCGGGGATCGGCTCGGGCGCCCTTTCGATGACCTTGTTGCGCGCGGGCGCCGTGGTCACCGGCTATGAGTTGCGCGAGGACTTCGCGCAGAGGGCCAAAGAAAACGTTGTGGCGTTCCTCGGGGAATCAACTCTCGAGCGCTACTCCATCGAGATCCGCAACGCGTACGACGGTGTCGACGTGTTGGACTTCGATCGGGTCTTACTCGATCTCCCAGAGCCATGGCAAGTAATTTCGGGCCTGGGCTCGGCCCTGCGACCAGGCGGGATCGTCGTTGCCTACACACCATCGATCACACAGGTGGTTCGGTTCCGCGAGGCACTCGAAGCCGAGGGATACGGACTCATCGAAACCACCGAGGTACTCAATCGAGGA
>JADFOM010000130.1 GCA_022562835.1 Acidobacteriota bacterium
CTCGACGGAGGCTCGAATGTGCGGCTCAGATCCTGCTCTGCGAACCCGTAGGGGGAGAGCAACGGTGCAAAAACCGCCGACAGAACGAGAACGAGCAGGACCGCCGCGGAGATCATCGCAGCCTTGTTGCGGCGGAATCTGCGCCAGGCTAACTGTCGCTGCGAGTAGTACTTCTCGTCGAGCCCCTCGAGCGCGATCGACTCATTGAACAGAAGGTCGTCATCGAGCGCCTCGGCCTCGTCGTCGATCGGGAGATTAAACAACGCGGATCCTCGGGTCGAGATAGCCGTAGATCAAGTCGATCGCGAGGTTCGCGAGGACAACCGCTGTTGCGGTGACCATGATCCAAGCCAGAAGAATCGGGTAATCACCCGCGAACAGTGCGTCGAGGAACAACGTACCCATGCCCGGGTACTGAAAGATCTGCTCGGTGACGATGAGACCACCGATCAGAAGGCCAAGGTCGGTGCCGGCCTGTGTGGTGATCGGGATCATGGCATTACGCGCGGCGTGACGTGTCACGACTCGGCGCTCAGAGAGCCCCTTGGATCGTGCCGTACGGACATAGTCCAAACCGAGCACCTCGAGCATGCTGGCGCGCATGTAGCGGCTGTAGACCGCTATCAGCTGAACCGACAGCACCAGCGCTGGAAGCGCGACATGGCGTCCGCGCTCGAAAAGGTCAAAGGTTCGCTGGCCAGGCGGATAGAGACCAGCACTGGGCAAGAGCGGCCCGTTCAGTCCGGGGATCCAGTCCTGGAGATACACGGCGAAAAGGAGCTGCACCATCAGGGCAAACCAAAAGGTCGGCATCGAGATGAACACGAAGGAGAACCCCGTCGACGCATAATCAACGAACGTGTTCTGGCGCATCGCGGCGACGATGCCCGTCGTGATCCCGATCAACAACGAAAACGTTATGGCGACACCCACCAGTACCAAGGTGTTCGCCAACGCAGACTCGATCAAGGACCAAACATCCTGACTGTTACGAATCAAGGACTTGCCAAGATCACCGGTGACGAAGGCGGTCAACCACCTCCAGTACTGCTCGAGCGGACCGTCGTCAAGGCCCAGCGACTCGCGATAACGCTCAAGATCCTCGGGTCGCACCCTCGGGTTTGAACGGAGGCTGGTGGCGGGATCAGCAATCTCGCGGGCGGCAAAGAACCCGGCAAAGCTCAAAACGAGCAGCACCGGAATGTTGATCAGAAGTCTACGAATCGCGTAACGCAACACGCCGCTAATTCCGCCCTTGCACGAAACGACGCCGGTGGCCGAGAGACTTTGCGTCTCCGGCCACCGGCGATTCGTTTGATTCAGACATCAATGAACACCAGGTGATCACCATGTCTGGGTGGACCGTCAGCCTTCGACGGTCCAGTCATACATATTCTCGAACGAGCTGTACACGCTGCTGTTGTAGAGATCGACCGGCCCACCGATTATTTCGGAGTTCCAGATCGTCGAGTTCGGCAACAGGTACAACGGGATCCAAACGACGTCCTCAGCCATGACGTCACCGATTTCATGGATGAGTTCGAGTCGAGTTGCCTCGTCCACCTCTGTGTCGGACGCGTCGAGCACTGGATCGAGTTCGGTGTTTGCGTAGGCGGTGTAGTTCTGGCCACCGAACTCGTTCTCCTCGCTCGGAATCTGATCCGAACGGTAGAGCTGGGTGACGGTCGGATCGGGGCTGGCGCTTTGTGCGTAGAGCCCGATCGGGCCGAAGTTCAGCTGTGGCAGCCTGTTCTCGAACAACTCACCGGGATCGTAGTTCTCGATGGTCCAGCAGATCCCGGCTTCCTTGGTCATCTCCTGCACGACCAGTTGCACACCTTCACGGCGCTCATTTCCGGCGACGGTGTTCGTGACGATATTGAGATCCTGGCCGTCCTTGGACCAGCACTCGGCGCCATCCTCACGAGTCCAGCCGTCTTCGGTGAGCAGAGTTGTAACCATGTCGAAGTCCTGCTCGTAGCCCGCGAAGTCCGTCTGGTCACACCATTCGCCGAGAGTAGGACTCCAGCCGGCGCAGTTGAGTACCTCAGGGTTCTCCATGAAACTCAACGCCTGGTCCGCAATCACTTGACGGTCGAGCGCGTAAATGACTGCCTTGCGCACGTTGGGGCTCGCGAGCACGTTGCCCGAGCTCGGCGACTGCTGATTGATCCACATGCCCTCAATGAACGCACCCGCCCCGATCGTGAGATCAAGATCGCCTACCTGTTCGACGATTCCGGGGAACGGCTGGGGGAAGGCAACCGATGCCTCACCAGATCGCAGCGCGGTGATCTGGGTTTCGGTCTCCTCACGCGGCACAAACACGACCCGTGAGATCTGCGGCATACGGTCTGCGTTCCAGTAGTTCTCGTTGGCAACCAGAATGAGCTGTTCCTGATTGAACGACTCGGTCAACCAAGGCCCACCAGAGAACTCAATGCCCTCGTTCATCGTGTCCGCAACGTCGGTGCTGTCGAACTCATCGGCCTTGAGGAAGTGTTCGGTCGCTCCGCCGAAGAGATCGGGCCATGCGGCGTAGGGTTCGGAGAAGGTAATCACCGCAACCGCTGGATCGGAAGCATCGACGCCGGTGATCAGGTCATAACCCGCCGTCGACAATGTCCCGGTGGTGTCAAGCTTGGCATCCTGGGTAAAGGCGACGTCGGCCGAGGTGATCGGCGATCCGTCGTTCCAAACCGCATCGGGTGAGAAAGCGAATGAGACACTAAATGTGCCATCTTCGTTCTCTGTTGTCTCGGGGTCGCCAGCCAGAACCGGTGAGGGTACGTATTTACCGTCGACATCGACCTCCATCAAACGTGGCAATACCTGGTTGCTTGATATCCACGACAGCCAAGAAGCGTTCGCACATGAAGTAATCGGATTTGTACATTCGGGCCACTGACTGGCGACGAAGACCGCTTCGCCCGCAGCACCCTCATTTGAGTCGCCGGCGGTCGTTGTAGTGTCGCCGTCACCTTCTGTTGTCGAAGAGTCACCGGCTGTTGTCGACGAAGTGTCACCGGATCCGCCGTCGTCGTCGTCACCGCACGCGGCGGCGATCAATGAGAAAGCAAAGAGCAATGCGATGATTGCCCTAAGTCGTTTTGAGTCCACTATCCGCTCCCTTTGTTGATCGGCGCATTCGAACGAGTGCGCTGACACTTGAACGACGATAAGCCAGTGCTCACCGACAATTTGGAGACCCTAGCAAGCCAAATTGACATATGCCGGACACTCGCCAAGTCGACATGATCGACGTCTGCGACGCGCAGGCGTTATCAGCCGCCGTCGATGGTCTCCTCCGGTGAGGTCGAGCCGTCTTCGGCTGGTTCGGAATCGCCGCTCGTTCCATCTTCGGGCACCGAGGTCGGCGGCTCGGTAGAGCGAGGAATCCCACCGGATAGCAGGTATGCCTCCTCGAGTAGCTCGGCGATCTCGGACTGAAGTCGCCCGTACTCCTCGAAGCCGGAGGCACCTTGCATCAACGCGTCGTTGGCCTGATCGAAAAGGTCGCGCACTTCTGTGAGCAACTCGTCGACCGTGCGATCTTCGACCTCCGATTCTTCTTCGGGATCGGTTGGAGGCTCTTCGCCATCGACAACCACCGCTTCGAACTCGTCGTCGAACACGCTGTCAAGGCTTGCACCGACCAGCTCTTCGAGACCCTCCTGGAGGTTGGTTGCAAGCACGACCTGTCGACCCTGGGACACAATCACGTTCTCAAGAGTCGGAACGTTGGACAATCCCTCCGCGATCACGTATAGAGGACGCACGTAGACAATCGTGTTCCCGATCGGCACCAGCTGCATCTCGCCGTAACTAACCGTCGAACCGCCTTGACCCAGCAAGGTCTGGCGCGATGACACAGCAGCGTTACTGCGAATGCGCTCATCTGCCAGTGCAGGTCCGGGCACGTTGTCGTCGTCCATCGAATACACGATCAGCTCGCCGTACGAATCGGGGTCGGCCCTCGCGACCATGAACGCCGACAACTCCTTGCGGGAATCGTTGCTGTCGATGTTGACGAACGAACGCAGGTTCACGAAGTCGAGGTCCGTTTCTCCCGGCAGTTGTAAGAGGGTGTGGTAGGGGTCGACCCGATGCTCCTGGGTCGACACGGTCTGTGTATCTTCGTCGACGACCGACGACACAGCCGGACCTGTACCTTCACGGCCGGGGTCCTGAGCAACTGCCCAGAAGCTTCCCTGTCCGTCATAGAAATCCTGAGGATCCGACACTTGGTAGCGCGCCCACAGCGATGTCTGGATCCGAAACAGACTCTCGGGATAACGCAGGTGATCAACGAACTCGGCAGGCATGTCTGAGAAGGGGACGAACAGATCATCGAAGGCAGCGTCATAGGCATCGAGCACCGGATCGTTGACGGGAGTTCGGTACAACGTCACCTCGCCGCTGTAACTGTCGACCACAGCCTTCACCGAGTTGCGGATGTAATTGAATCCAGAACCCAGCCCTGAGCCATCACGATCCTCGCCCGATGCCGCCTGACTGAACGGATACGAACCCGACGTCGTATAACCGTCGAGAATGTAGTGGATCCGCCCATCGACGGCTACGGCGTACGGATCGGTGTCCCACTCGAGGAACGGCGCCAACTCCGCTACCCGGTCCTCGATATCGCGTATGTAGAGCACCTTTGATTCGTTCGTGATGAAACTCGACAGGAGGGGTTCGAATTGTCCGAAACGGAGCGCGAACGCCGCCTTACGCACGATCGAATCGAGTCCGACACCACCTTCGCCCGCATAACGAGTCAGCACCCTCTCACTCGCGGTCGAGTAGTCAACCTCGTCGCGGTTCGTGTTGACGATCGAGTAGCCGCCAAGATTTTCGCCGTAATAGACCTGCGGATCGTCGAGCGTCTCGGGAAAGTCGGACACCTCCATCGGCAGATCGCCTGCGATGAACGTCGGCTCACCTTCGCTGTCGACGGCACCGGCCGGTGACGCAGCAAGGGCGTAACCGTGGGTAAACGAGACGTGGGCCTCCTCCCATGAATCAAGCTCGGGAAGTGAAAGACCGCGCACACCAAGAATGACACTGGCCGGACGACCGTCGATCACGTAGCGATCAACGTCTAGCGTGGCCGGAAACTCGTAGAAGCTTCGCTCGCCCTGAAGTCGCTCGTAGGTGGCGTGGGCCAACAACGGATCGAGCAGTCGTATATTGTCGACGGTCGCCTCGGCCGCCACAATGTCCTGCGCGGTGATGCCGTCCTCATACTCGAAGACCCTGGTGTCAACCGTCGAGAGTCCATATGCCTGACGGGTCGCTTCGATGTTGCGTTCGATCAGCGCGGACTCGCGTTCGGATTCGGCAGGGCTGACGGTGCGCCACTGCACGAACGTCGGATAGATCGCGCCCATGACGATCTGCACGAACAGCCAGAGCCCGACCGCAACCGCGGGCAATGCCCAACCACGCCGACGAATGTTGTATAGCAACAGACCCGCTGAGAACAGCGAGATCAGGATGAGCAGATGTAGTGCCGGCAGGCGAGCGTTGATATCGGTGTATCCAGCCCCGTCGACGTAGCCGTTCGAAGACAGGGTCAGCTCATATCGCTGGAGCCAATAGTCGACAGCGCGCACGAGTGCCAGGAGCGCCAACAGAACGGATAGGTGAACCTTGACCGCCGCTGTGACCGGCGGGCCTTGGGCACGGACGCGGATCCCACCGTTGAGGTATTGCGCTATCAACGTCAGACCGATAATCACGATCAGCCCTACGAAGAACCACTCGACGATGAACGACAGGAAGGGCAGTTGGAAGATGTAGAAGCCGATGTCGGTTTTGAACTGGGGGTCGTCGACACCGAATTCCTGGCGATTGCGGAACAGCATCCACAATTCCCACTTCGAGGCCGTCGGAATCCCTATGAACAGGGCGAACAACGCGGTTACGCCGAAGCGGACGAGTCGCTGTCGCGGATCGACGACCTCGTGATAGCGGGCCAACAGCTCGTCCTCTGGCCCCGGCATTCTGATCTTTGGGGCCATTCGATCGGCCACTGTGAGTGAGACCCACAACATTAGGAAGAAGGTGAGCGTAAAAACCGTCGCCATGCCGAGCCGGTGCAACAGCACCTCTCGCCAAACCGACGCATGGTCGAGTGAATCGAACCAGAGATAGTCCGTATAGAAGCCGGCGATGCCGCGCAACGACAACAGAAGAATGAACAGCACGACCAGGACCCCGATGAGGATCCACCGTCCTCGGCCCATGAGCCCTTTGCGCGGCGCGGTCGGCATGTCGGCCCCTACCCGCATATGTAGCTCCACGCGTTAGAGCCGCGCATCATCTCGTTCACCATTGGCGCAAGCCTAGGCGTCTGCTGCCTCAATGATGCCGCGCCGCGAACCAGAGGGCCGCTGAGTAGCAACTGTCAGCAGTCTTGTCAGGTCAGTTGTCCCGTGAGCGCAGACCTGACCGCCTCATCGATGCGGTGAGTACGAACCTCTCGATATATCGACCGCACCCGCTCTGACGTCTCCTCAACGTCTGCCGCTGTCTCAGCCAACACCGCAGGTACCCGCCTCTGCAGTTGCGACACGATCGCCTCGGCGATCGCGTCTGCTTGCGGCTCGGCAAGGGTCGCGGCGACCGTTCGATAACGCTCGGCCTGAGTCTGGGGGCCAGGGTAATCAAGGACTTCGTTGTCGCTTTGACGCAAACCGTCGAGCAGATCGTTTTGTTCGTCGCTCAGCTCGTTCTTGAGGGCCCGAGCCAGCTCTGCGATGAGTTCCTCGCGCTCATCGCGCGGCGATGGCTCACCATCGGTCTCGTCGCTGTCGTCACTCGCGGCACCGGAATCGCTGCTTTCGGTTTCATCGGAGACGCCGGGTTCGTCGGGCGCATCGCCCGAGGCCTCGGGTACATCGTCGCGCAGTCGCTCGAAGAGAACATCGAGGGGGCCCTCGTCGTCCGCAGCCAGCGCCTCGACGACGTCAAACGAGGCTCGCTCGATTCCTGACCGTCACCGTGCTCGAGGGAGTCCTCGGTCGATTCGTCCCCGTCGTTTGCGGC
>JADFOM010000131.1 GCA_022562835.1 Acidobacteriota bacterium
AGCGCTTCGTGCAGGCGGCTGTCGATCAGGTCGAGCACGCGGCGCATCTGCGCCGGCGACCGGCGGCCGCCCGGCAGGTCATGACGGAAGGTGACCTGGGCATACCTGCGCAGCCGGTGCGAGTCGTTCGGGCTCTCACTCGACGCGTTCACGAAACACGACTTCCACGTGCACGTCCCCGCCGGGGCGGTTCCCAAGGACGGACCGTCTGCAGGCGTCACGATGACGACAGCGTTGGCGAGTCTGTTGACCGGTCGGCGCGTTCGTCACGAGGTTGCGATGACAGGCGAGGTGACGCTGCACGGCAAGGTACTTCCGATCGGCGGCGTTAAGCAGAAGCTGCTGGCCGCGCACCGTGCCGGGTTGACCGAGGTGGTGCTTCCGAGGCGCAACGCCGTCGATCTCGACGACGTGCCCGACGAGGTACTAGCGGAGCTAGAGATTCACTTGGTCGACGATGTCTCGGAGGTACTCGATATTGCTCTCGTGTGATGAACTTCGCGGGCAGTGGTGTCAGACACCGAACGCACACCGAAACGCATAGTGCGCCTGGACCGAGTGTGTTTTGCGTGCGGTGTCTGACACCGAGTTCCGGTTTAGTCGGTACGCAGCCGGCTGACCGAACGATTGGCGACCCAGTGGCTCGGGCCGGAGTTCGAGAACCCCTCCGGACGTGAAGTAAAGGCTTTGGTCTCGAGCCACAGCCTCTTGAGATGACGGATACGTCCACTTTCGGGGTCGTCGGTGTACGCCGTGCGTCCGTGCATGACGTGGTAATTGTTGATGAACTGCATGTCGCCCGCACGCAACTGCATTGCAATGTGATTCGTCGGGTCCTCCGCTAGCGCTACCAATCGTTTGAGACCGGCCTTGGCGGTGCTGGTCAGGCGTGGAGCGTCCTCGATCATCTGGGACGCCGCGATATAGGGCGGTATCGCTCGCATGAAGAGTCGCCCGCCGTGGTCGATGAACACAGGGACCGTGTACCAGGACTTGCCTCCCGGTGGTTGCTCACCCCGGAAGTGATAGGGCTGCGGTTTGTAGAGTTCGAGAGCCAGGTCGGGGTCTTCTCGCACGAGTGTGTTGTGGATGCGCACCGAGTTCGCCACGAGCGAAAGGCCGCCTTCGACACCGTCGCTTAGGCACATCAGGCCGACAAGATCCGAACCGTCACAGTGGAATGGCAGCGCCGCCGCACCGATTTGGTTCCCGCGAATCTCGGGGTCATCGAGGTCCACGCCTTGATCGATTACGTCACCGAGAACATGGCCGTGTTTGTTCTGGGGCCATGGTTTGCCCAGGTGCATGCCGATACCCCAATAGAGCATCTCCATCTCGTCTTGGCCGTATCGCTCCGAATCGATTCCACGGATGCGAACGAACCCGCGGCCCTCTATCAACTCTTGTTCGATCTGGCCGAGACGTCCGCTCAGGGTGGGTAGTGGGAAGTGTGAGCGGTCGATGTCCAAGACATCGCTTGACTCCGCCAATGCGTGCCGCAGTGCCGCATCGAGTTCGTCGCACTCGTTCTCGTCGAGCTGTTCGGTCCAGATCGACTCGTCTTCGAGCTGATCCGAAGTCCATTCGCAGCTCTGCTCGAGTAGGCGTAGTTCACTCATGTTGGACCTCCTGCGGTGGCTGGTTCGGGTTGCACGCCGCGGACGAGTCGCCCGGGCAGCGCGTCGGTGGCTACTCCGTCGCGGTAGGTGACCTGGCCGGAAACGATCGTGTAGCGGTAGCCGTTCGCACGTTGGATGAGGCGTCGCCCGCCGGCGGGAAGATCACGAGCGGTCTGCGGTGGGAGGATGGCGAGCCCGTCGTAGTCGATGACGTTGAGGTCGGCCTTGTAGCCGGGTGCGAGAATGCCGCGGTCGGCTAACCCGACAGCGGCAGCGGTGTCGCGGGTATGCCAGGCGACGGCGGTCTCGACCGGGATCGTGTCGCCGCGGGTGCGGTCGCGGGTCCAATGCGTGAGCATGTGGGTAGTGAAGCTCGCGTCACAGATCGTGCCGAGGTGAGCGCCACCGTCGCCGAGACCCAGCACGGTATGGGGACTCCGCATCATTGCGAGCGACGGTTCGAGTGACCCGTCGGCATAGTTTAGGAACGGCAGGTAGAGCATCGCCTCCCCGCTGTCTTGAACCATTGCGTCATACGCGTACTCTGCCGCCGGGACTCCTGTTTGTTCAGCGCGTGCCGCAACTGTCTGGTCGGCCGGCTGTTCGTAGTCGGGCGGGTCGCCGAGCACGAAGATCCGCGTGAAATCGTCGAGCAGTGATGGATCCGCGTCCGCTGACTCAGCGAGGATCGAGTTGCGTGTGGCCTCGGTGCCGAGGGCGGCGAGTTTGTCCACCGTCTCCAACGACGTGAGCGCTCGAAAACTCGAACACGACATGAACGGATTGAGGGTGAGGTCGAACCCGAGCATCAAGCCGACCGGGCGGCCCGCTACCTGGCCTCGCAGGGCCACACCAGCGTCATTGGCGCGTTCGATCCAGTCGAGCAGGTGTTTCCAGGAATCGCCCGGGCCGCTCTGCGCGAGTGAGACCGACAGCGGTCTACCCGATCGCCGAGAGAGATCTTCGAGCATCGCCATCTCTGTGGCGGCATCGGTGAAGTCGGTCACGAACTGCAACACGCCGGTGCCGGCGTCGCGCAGTGCCTCGGCGATGCCGGCGAGTTCGTCGGCAGAGGCCTTCAAAGTTGGCGTTGGGTCGCCGGTGCTGGTGCGGTGGTTGAGGGTGCGTGAGGAAGAGAAGCCGATCGCTCCAGCGTCGATCGCGGCACGGGCGAGGTCGGCCATCTCCGCGATGTCGGATTCGGTCGCCGGCTCGAGCCGGGCGGCTCGCTCACCCATGACATAGAGCCGCAGCGCACCGTGCGGAAGTTGTGCGACGACGTCGACGTCTCGGGCGGTGTCATCGAGCGCGTCGAGGTACTCGCCAAAGCTCTCCCAGTTCCAGCTCAGTCCCTCGTCGAGCACAACGCCGGGAATGTCTTCGACGCCCTCCATCAGCTCGATAAGGCGATGGTGATCCTCGGGTCGACAGGGTGCAAATCCGACGCCGCAATTGCCCATGACGACGGTGGTGACTCCATGCCATGAGGACGGCGTCATGCGGTTTGACCAAGTGGCCTGGCCGTCGTAGTGGGTGTGGATGTCCACAAATCCAGGCGTGACCAGTAGTCCCGTAGCGTCGATCTCGGTCCTCGCGTCGCCGTCGACTGTGCCTTCGCCGCCTTCGGCGGTGCCGACGCCCGCGATAACTCCGTCGGTGATCGCGACGTCCGCCTTGCGTGGCGGGGAGCCGCTACCGTCGATGACGGTGCCGTCGCGGATGATCAGATCGAACTCTGTGATCCCCATCACGCGATCATTGCACCTTCTGCCGCATTTCTGGATTTTTCCAAGATGGGATCCCGCTGTGGCTGCCAACGCCGCCAAGACTGGTGGTTAGCTGGCGTAGTTGCACACGTCGACAACATGAGGCCACTCTGTACCGATAATGACTGCACAACTCGATACCGAACTGTTCCTTCCCGATCCCGACCCTGTGGAGCCCAGGCTCACGATCGTGTCGGTCGACGATCACGTGGTTGAGCCAGCGCATCTCTTTGCCGAATACATGCAGCCGTCGCTGCGCGACCGAGGGCCTCAGCTCATCGAGAACGAACATGGTCACGAGGTCTGGGAATTCGAAGGTGATATCTACTCCCAGGTCGGCATGAACGCGGTAGCCGGACGTCGGCCTGAGACCGTGAAGGTAGAACCGTTTCGTTTCGATCAGATGAGGCCCGGCTGTTATGACCCGGACGCACGTATTGCGGACATGGACCTTGCTGGCATCTGGGCGATGCTCAACTTCCCATCGATGATCACGGGGTTTTGTGGTCGCGTCTTCGCGACCGCAAAGGATCGCGAGGTCGGCATCGACGCGGTGCGAGCCTGGAACGACTGGCTTTTCACCGAGTGGTATTCGCCGCACCCGGATCGCATCATCCCGTGTGGCATCACCTACCTGGGCGATCCCGATGAGGCGGTTCGCGAGATCCGCCGCAATGCCGAACGTGGGTTTGTGTCGGTGACCTTGCCCGAACGCCCCCACAAGGTCGACCTGCCCGATCTGTGGGAACGCGACTTCTGGGATCCAATCATCGAGGCCTGTGCGGACACCGACACCGTTATCTCGCTGCACGTGGGCAGCTCGGGACTTGAGATGCCGCCCATGCGATCGCCGATCATGCAGATCACCGCCAGTCTCTTCGGTCAACTTTCCCTCGGTGCGTGCACCGAATGGTTGTGGTCGGAGTATCCCCTCAAGCACCCCGACCTCAAGATCGCGATGTCCGAGGGTGGCATTGGTTGGGTCGCGATGTTGATGGACCGACTCGACAACCTCGTCGACCGTTCCGGCTACGGCCTGGGCTGGGACACTCGCCCGTCGGACATATTGCGACGCAATTTCTGGTTCTGCACCATCGATGACCCTCACACGATCGACACGCGTGAATTCATCGGGGTCGAGAACATCATGCTCGAGACCGACTACCCGCACGGCGACAGCACCTGGCCGACCAGCCAACAGGTGATAATGGACGCCTGGGGCCACATCCCCGCGGCCGAACTACGCATGATGTGCAGCGAGAACGCTGCCAATCTCTATCGGCATCCATTGCCCGACGTGGTGCTCCCGCTCGACTGATTCGCATTAATGCGCGAGGCGCTACTGTCGCGAACACTATGAACAACAGCCCGTTTCGACCGACCGCTCAAGAATTGATGCCCACGCTCACTCCGCAACAGGAACTGGTGCTACTCGCCCGGGCCCTGTGGCGCGAGGGTTATAACGATCACCTTGCCGGTCACATCACGATCAACCGAGGTGATGGAACACTCTGGTGTAACCCGTGGCTGTTGCACTGGGAGGAGCTGCGTCCCGAACATGTGATCGTCATCGACCTTGACGGAAAGGTTCTTGAGGGTGACTGGCCCGCGCCTCTCGGCATCCCCCTACATCTCGAGCTGCATCGCGCCCGCCCCGACGTTGCGGTCGTCGTGCATTCACATCCGCTCTACGCGACGGTGTGGGCTGATATCTGCCAGGTCCCGCCCGCAATGGACCAGTCATCCGCGCTCGGCGGAGGTGGAGAGGTCGTGCTCGTCGATGAGTACGGCGGTGCGGTTCACGAGCGAGGAAACGCAGCAGCCGCTGTTGAACAGTTCGGCGATGCGGAGCTCGGGTTGTTGGCCGGTCACGGTGTGTTGGTGCTGGGTTCGACGGTGCGCGCCGCACATCAGCGTGCGGTTGCTCTTGAGCAACGCTGCCAGCGTGCCTGGCATGCGCGTGCCATAACCGAAGGCCCGCTCGTGTCCGCTCTCGCGGGACCTGTGCTCGACTTCTTTCGGGGAAGCGATGCTAACGGATTCATCGGCTTCTGGGAGGCTGCCGTGCGCACCGAACTGCGTGCCGACCCGACGCTGTTGGACGGCTAGGTGGGCCGAACCTCGGCAGCTTGGTCTTGAACATTCTGAGCAGCGGTGCTGAACAGGGTCTCGGTCTCGGCGCCACAGGGTCGGCCATCTAGGATGATGATGTGAGCGCATTTCCCGACTTTGCAAGCCTCGACCTCGACGCCGAAGGAGTGCCAGATGGTGCGCCGTCGGTGCACCGATGGCGGAGCCGGGTCGAGGAAGTCACCGGGGCCAGTGCGGACGATCTGATCTGGAACACTCCTGAGGGCATCGACGTCAAGGCGCTCTATACAGCCGAGGACACCTCAGACCTCGACTTCCTCGACACCTACCCCGGCATCGCGCCGTATCTACGCGGGCCCTACGCCACGATGTATGTCAATCAACCGTGGACGATTCGCCAGTACGCAGGATTTTCAACCGCTGAGGAGTCAAACGCCTTCTACCGCCGCAACCTCGCCGCGGGCCAGAAGGGTCTGAGTGTCGCCTTCGACCTTGCAACCCATCGTGGCTACGACAGCGATCATCCGCGGGTGGCGGGCGATGTCGGCATGGCCGGCGTGGCGATTGATTCGATCCTCGACATGCGTCAGCTCTTCGATGGCATTCCGCTCGACAAAATGTCGGTGTCGATGACGATGAACGGTGCGGTGTTACCGGTCATGGCGCTTTACGTCATCGCTGCCGAGGAGCAGGGTGTCTCGCCTGACCAACTTGCCGGGACCATTCAGAACGACATCCTCAAAGAGTTCATGGTTCGCAACACCTACATTTATCCGCCCAAACCTTCGATGCGGATCATTGCCGACATCTTCGCCTACACGTCGAAGAACATGCCGAAGTTCAATTCGATTTCGATCTCGGGTTACCACATGCAGGAGGCCGGAGCGACCGCCGACCTCGAACTCGCTTACACGCTTGCCGACGGCGTCGAGTACCTGCGCACCGGCATCGACGCCGGCCTCGACGTCGATGCGTTCGCCCCGCGCCTTAGCTTCTTCTGGGGCATTGGCATGAACTTCTTTATGGAGGTCGCCAAGCTGCGCGCGGCTCGCCTGCTCTGGGCGAACCTCGTTCGTCCGTTCGACCCGAAGAATTCCAAGTCGTTGTCGCTGCGCACACATAGCCAGACATCGGGCTGGTCACTCACCGCGCAGGACGTATACAACAACGTGACCCGCACCTGCGTCGAGGCGATGGCGGCGACGCAGGGTCACACGCAGTCCTTGCACACCAATGCGTTCGACGAGGCTCTGGCTCTGCCGACCGACTTCTCCGCCCGCATCGCTCGCAACACTCAGTTGTTCTTGCAACAGGAATCGGGGACCTGTGATGTCGTTGATCCGTGGGGCGGCAGTCACTATGTCGAACGCCTTACCTATGACCTTGCGTGTCGGGCATGGGGACACATCAACGAGATTGAGGAATCGGGTGGCATGGCCGCCGCGATCGAGGTCGGGATCCCGAAGCTGCGTATCGAAGAGGCTGCCGCGCGCACACAGGCTCGCATCGACTCGGGTTCTCAGATCGTGGTTGGCGTCAACCGCTTCCGACCGACGTCGATCGACGAGATC
>JADFOM010000132.1 GCA_022562835.1 Acidobacteriota bacterium
TGGCGGTTGCTGGTGCAGAAAATCGAGTGGTGTCGAGTGGGTCAGTCGGCGCCGGCGGCGATCGTTGCGTCGAGATCGCGATCGCGGCTCGCCTTCATCTGGTTGAGCTCGATCTCGATCTCGTCCGCGATGCGTTCGTCATCTGACATCAGGGAATCGAGGTCGGTATCGGCGAGGTTTAGAACATCCATCTGTTCAAAGGCGGTCCTTACGGGCTTACCCCAAAGCCCGATGTCGCGCAGCGTCGGCACGATCCTGCTGAAAAGCTGGCCGCGGAAGAACTTCTGTCCTTCACTGTTCTTGACGAACTCGATGCAGTCCGCGACGTCGAAGTCGAGTGTCTCCCAGACCTCCTCAGCTAGGAACCGGTCGCGCATGGCCCAGCAAGCCTCGACGGTGAATTCCTCACGCTCTGCAATCTCGGCGCTGGTCAAATGTGGGTAGTAGTCGCGCAGGGCCAATCGCCCGAACATGACGTGACGAGCCTCATCTTGCATTACGTATGCGTTGACCGCCCTAGACAGGGGGTCCGTCGCGAATGTGCGGATGCCGCCGAATGCAGCGAGCGCCAATCCCTCGATCAGTACCTGCATCCCCAGATAGGTCATATCCCAGCGAGAGTCTGTGAGCACATCGTCGAGAATGGCTCGCAGATTCGGGTTGATCGGGTAGGCCATGTCGATCTTGTCGAGGTAGCGGGAGTAGGTCTCGACATGGCGAGCCTCGTCCATGACCTGGGTGGCTGCGTAGTACTTGGAGTCAATGTCGGGCACTGTCTGCACGATCTTGGCGGTGCAGATCAGTGCCCCCTGCTCACCGTGTAGGAACTGACTGAACTGCCAGGCGACCAGGTGGCGGCGAACGACCGATTTCTCTTTTTCGCCGAGCTTGCTCCAGGTCTCCGATCCATAGATAGGGATGAGTTCTTCCGGTGCGCCGAGGGGATCGTCGAGGTCGAGATCGAGGTCCCAGTCGATGCGCACCTCACTGTCCCATTGTCGATTCTTGCCCTTCCGGTACAGATTGAGGAGCTTCTCCCTGCCGTTGTCGTAGTCCCACGTGAACCGGACATCGCCAGTTCCATCGGCTAGCTCCCAGCCGGTCTTGTCGATCGGGATCACATAGGCCTCGTTGATCATTACGGTCTCCTCGCCGGGGGTGAGTCCAGTGTTGCCGTCTCGCAACGCGCGGTCAATCGAAGCTTGCACCTGCGGATCATTCGCGGCCAGCGCCGTGTCGATCGGCATTCACTATCTGTAGATCACGAAGATCGGTCTGGGTTGTGGCTCGTCTGGCACGGGTGGAGCAGCGCGGACCTTGCTCAGATGCCTGTTCCGCTCTGATTTGCCTCGAGGTGAGACCAGGGCGAGTCTGTTTGACATGACCGCAACAATGTCACTCGACCTACCTGGCGAAGACGACCCTCGACGTCAAGAGCTGCGTAGCTGGTTTTCAGAAAACCCTGAACCGTCACCTACCCAACTGCGCGACCGCGGGCTCGTCGTTCCGCACTGGCCCAAGCCGTGGGGGCTCGACGCCGAACCAGAACTTCAGCTCATCATCGAGGACGAGATGAAACGCGCGGGTGCCAAGAAGCCGATCAACCCTATAGGTACGGGGCACTGCGGTCCTGTACTTGTGGTTCACGGTACCGAGGAACAAAAACAGCGCTACCTGCCACCGATGCTGACTGGCGAGGAAATGTGGTGTCAGCTGTTCAGCGAAGCCGATGCGGGTTCGGATCTGGCGAACCTGCGTACCAGAGCGGTCCGTGACGGCGACGAATACATCATCAACGGTCAAAAGATCTGGACCTCACTCGCCGAGGTCGCGAAGTTCGGAATTCTAATCGCTCGCACCGATCCGAACGTGAGCAAGCACACCGGTATCAGCTACTTCATCATCGACATGGAGACGCCGGGCATCGAGGTACGCCCGATCGTGAATATGTCTGGCGGTGGCTTGTTCAACGAGGTGTTCTTCGACGAGGTCCACATTCCTGTTGCAAGCCTCGTCGGTGAGGAACACAACGGCTGGGCGATGGCCAAACAGACGCTCGCCAACGAGCGGGTGTCGTTGTCTCAGGGTGGCCTGCAATGGGGCCACGGTCCGACCGCCCGCGACCTCGTTGAGGCCGTGCGCGAGCGTGGGGGTGTCAAAGGCCCGCTTCTCCAGCGACTCATGGACGCCTACATCGTCGGCGAAATCCTCCGTTATCACCGGCTTGCCCTCGTGTCGGCACAGCTCAACAAGAAGCCAGGGCCCGACGCATCGCTACGCAAAGCCTTGGCTGATCCACACGGCAAGGTCGTGTTCAACCTGGCGCTCGACATCGAGGGTGCATCGGGGATGTTGAGCGACGGGCCGTCAGAGGATTGGGCACTGTGGAACAGCGGCTTTTTGTTCAGTCCTGCGTTGACCGTCGGTGGCGGTACGAGCGAGGTGCTGCGCAACATCATCGGTGAACGACTGCTGGGTCTACCCCACGATATTGATGTGGAGCTGGGCAAGACGTGGGCAGAGGCTCAAAAGCGCGACTGACCTCACAACCGAAACTGCGGGGGAGTTGACCACATCTGATGAGGTCAACACCCAGAAATTTGGGGACGGAGGACGCGCTAGCCTCGAACCGTGCGGGCTTCCTTGCGTTCGATCACCCAGGCCGATGGTGTGGTGATTTCGACCGATGAGTTCGGGGCCATCCTCGATGGGCAGCGACAGCGGTTCTTGAGGACCTTCGGGGCGTTCGATGAGAAGCGATGGCGACAACCGACGCGCTGTTCGCGCTGGGATGCCCACATGGTTTTTCGGCACCTGACAGACGCCGCCGAAGTCCATCTTTCGGGCCTTACGCGGGTACCGGCGCGGTTCCTGGTCGACGGCGGATTCGATCCAAACGTCACGCCTGGAATGTGGCTTGCCCACTCCGAGGAAGAGTCGCCCGAGGCGACCCTGCAACGCTATGACCGGGCGACCCGTTCGATCTTCGACTACGCAGTCGCCGAGTTACCAGAACAGTCAGACCTTACGGTCACCGGTCCGTACGGCACGGCGCACTGGTCCACCATCACCACACACATTCTGTGGGACGCGTGGCTCCATGAACGAGACATTCTGCTCTGCGACCCGACCGCGGCACCAGTATCAGACATGTCGGGGACTGTCGACGAGAGAAGGCTCGTTGGAATGTACGCCTCACTGATGGCAACGTTGCCTGCTCTCATGGCACGGACACCGGTTCAGGGCACGATCGCTCTAAACGACGTCGCCCCGGTTTGGGTGCGCTTCGGAGGTACCGGCGGTGCCGTCGAGGTGCATGAGACTCCTGCCGGGACCGATCCCGAATTTGAGGGAGACCTATTCATGGTGGTTGATTCTCTCGCTGGTCGCGGCCAGCCGCTCCATGAGGTCCTGACCGGTCCATCGGACATCGTGGGCTCCCTCGCAGCGTTCGGTGAGTTCCTCCAAGGGTGATTTGGGGTCTGACCCCGTTGATGGGGTGGGCCTGAGCCAGTTGGCGATAGTTAGTAGTTAGTGAGACTTGACCCCGATGATGTGGGCGTAGATGATCGAAGACTCGAAGGGAAATGCAAATGGCCAACAATGTAAGAGCGGCGATCGTTCAGACCGAGTGGACCGGTGACAAGGCCTCGATGATCGATCTTCATGAGAAACACATGCGAGCCGCCGCGGCTGACGGTGCGCAGGTCATGTGTTTCCAGGAGCTCTTTTATGGCCCCTACTTCTGCCAGGTGCAAGACGCTCAGTACTACTCCTACGCCGAGGCCATACCCGACGGCGAAACTACGAAGCGTTTCTGCGAACTCGCCGCCGAACTCTCCATGGTCCTCGTTCTACCCATGTATGAGGAGGAACAACCAGGCATTCTCTACAACACAGCCGCTGTTATCGACGCCGACGGAACCTATCTCGGCAAGTATCGCAAGACCCACATCCCGCAGGTCAACGGATTTTGGGAAAAGTTCTACTTCCGCCCCGGCAACCTCGGTTTCCCGGTCTTTGACACCGCTGTTGGCAAAATTGGCGTCTACATCTGTTATGACCGTCACTTCCCGGAAGGCTGGCGGGCACTGGGCCTGAACGGAGCTCAAATCGTCTTCAACCCTTCGGCGACCAGTCGGGGCTTGTCGTCCTACCTCTGGCAACTCGAACAGACCGCTAGTGCGGCGGCGAACATGTACTACGTCGCTGCGATCAACCGGGTCGGAATCGAACCCCTCGGCGACAACGATTTCTACGGGACCTCCTATTTCGCCAACCCTCGCGGCCAGCTCGTCGAAGGCACCGCCAGCGACCAGGCAGAGGAACTGCTCGTGCGCGATCTCGATCTCGATCTGGTAGACGAAGTCCGCTCTCAGTGGGCCTTCTACAGAGACCGTCGCCCAGATATGTATGGGCCCCTTACCGAGGCCTGATCAATGACTACCTCAGCCGAACTTCTCGCTCGTTACAAAGCGGTGCTGCCCACGTTTGTATCACCGTTACACGAGACACCGGTCTCGATCGACCGCGGTGAAGGCAGCTACGTCTTTGACCTCGAAGGCAACCGCTACCTCGATTGGTTCGGAGGCGTGCTCACCACGATGATCGGGCACAGCATCCCCGAGGTCGTCACCGCCGTGCAGGAGCAGGCAGCCAAGGTGATGCACACCTCAACGCTGTACCTGTCCGAACCCATGATCGGTTTCGCGGAGGACGTCGCCGCGGTGTCGGGGATTCCCGACGCGAGGGTGTTCTTCACCGCATCAGGAACCGAAGCGAACGACACAGCGGTCATGTTGGCGTGTGCGCACCGAGGCTCGAACGAGATCCTCGCCATGCGCAACGGCTACCACGGGCGCTCGTATACAGCTCAAGCCATCACCGCACAAAGCACATGGTCGGTTGCGAACCTCTCCGGGCTCAACGTCAACTTCATACAGGGTGGTTACCGGCTACGCAGCCCGTTTCGAGAACTCGATGACGACGCCTTCACCGAAGCATGTGTCGCCGATCTCGTACAGATGATCGACATGGCCACCGCCGGTCGTGTCGCCGCGTTGATCGCCGAGCCGATTCAAGGAGTGGGAGGGTTCGCCACGCCGCCCGACGGGTTCTTCGGCGCGATGGGCAAGGAATTGGCCAACCGCGGGATCTTGTTCATCAGTGACGAAGTTCAGACCGGGTGGGGCCGTACAGGTGATCATTTCTGGGGTTATGAAGCCCATGGGATCATCCCCGACATCCTCACGTTCGCGAAAGGTGTTGGCAACGGAGTCGCACTTGCCGGCGTGGTCGCCCGCGCCGAGATCATGGACGCCATCAACGTGTTGTCGTTTTCGACGTTCGGCGGCAACCCACTTTCGGCTGCCGCCGGTCGTGCAACTCTGCGCTACATCCTCGA
The DNA here is from genome assembly GCA_022562835.1 of Acidobacteriota bacterium. Lineage (GTDB taxonomy): Bacteria > Actinomycetota > Acidimicrobiia > Acidimicrobiales > SHLQ01 > JADFOM01. The sequence goes on from JADFOM010000132.1 coordinate 5,405, forward strand.
ACACGACCTTCAGGCGAACGCGCTGACGATGGGTGCACGGTTGAGCGAGCGGCTCGCTCCGGTAGTTGAGAGAACCGAATGGATCGCCGAGCTTCGCGGGCGCGGATTGATGCAGGCAATCGAGATGGTGCAGCCGGGTGGCCTCGAACCCGACCCGGCTATCGCCACGCGGCTGCTCGACGCCGCCAAGGACCGCAAACTCTTGCTCGGCAAGGGCGGTCTTTACAGTAATGTGATCCGCATGGCGCCGATGTTGACCATCGATGCCACGGACCTCGACCTGGGAATTGACGCACTCGTCGACGCAATCGAAAGCATCGACCGAACTTGAGGAGCCGGCCATGAGACGTCTGATCGAGCAATGACCATTCTCATCAAGAACGGGACGGTGATCTCGTCCACCGGTGCCGAACCCGCTGAGGTACTCGTCGACGGCGAACGGGTCGTTGCAGTCCTCAGTCCGCAGACAACACTCGCCACCGCAGCCGAAGGCGGCGCAGAGCGCGTCATCGACGCGACAGGCCGATACGTCATCCCAGGGGGCGTTGATGTGCACACGCACATGGCGTTGCCCTTTGGAGGAACCGTAGCGTCGGACGACTTCGAGTCGGGGACAAGGGCCGCCGCGTGGGGTGGCACGACCACGATCGTCGACTTCGCGACCCAGCCATATGGGCAGAACGTGCGCGAATGCTTCGAGGCACGCATGACCGAAGCCGACGGCGAATGTGCGATCGACTACGGCTTCCACATGATCATCGGCGATGTGCATGACCAGTCACTCAAGGAAATGGACCTGCTCGTCAACGATGGTGTGACGAGCTTCAAGTTGTTCATGGCCTACCCCGGAGTATTTCTTTCCGACGATGGCCAGATACTTCGGGCGATGCAGCAGGTTGCAGGCAACGGCGGTCTGTTGATGATGCACGCCGAGAACGGCTTGGCGATCGATGTGCTGGCGGAGCAGGCCTTCGAGCGTGGTGAGACAGACCCGATCAACCACGGTTACGTCCGTCGCGCAGAGTTTGAGAGCGAAGCCACCCATCGCGCGATCCAGCTGGCGAAGGTCGGCGCCGCGCCGCTCTACATCGTTCATCTGAGTGCGTCCGAGGCCCTTGAGCAGGTCGCCATTGCGCGCAACAACGGCGGCAACGTCTTCGCCGAGACCTGCCCGCAGTATCTGTATTTCAACCTCGAGGATCACCTGGGCGAGGCCGAGTTCGGCGGTGCGAAGTACGTGTGCTCAACACCGATCAGGACCAAACACGAGCATCACCACGAGGATCTGTGGACCGGTCTGCGCACAAATGACCTCAGCGTTGTGTCGACGGACCACTGTCCCTTCTGCATGAAGGAACAGAAAGAGCTCGGACGTGAGGACTTCCGGGCAATCCCAAACGGAATAGGTGGCGTAGAGCACCGAATGGACATGATCTACCAGGGTGTCACCGCTGGCGAGATCAGTGTGGCCCGCTGGGTCGAGCTGTGTTCGACCACACCCGCTCGCATGATGGGCCTCTATCCGAAAAAGGGCACGATCCAGCCTGGGTCAGACGCAGACATCGTGTTGTATAACCCGAACCATCCGTGGACCATCAGCGTCGACAACCACCACATGAACATGGACTACTCC
>JADFOM010000133.1 GCA_022562835.1 Acidobacteriota bacterium
ACCGACGGATTTGTCACGTCGCATACCGTAAGGGCTGATCGCCAGAGATCTTCATGTCCGGGTTGTTCAGCTTGACGTAGTGCGTACAGCGCATTGATGCGTGCCTCAACTTCTCGGCCGATGTCCCCCAGTACAGACGCCACCAACCCAATGTCACTTGCGATCGAGGTCCCGCTGAGTGCCAGGGCCGCATCAACAAGGTTCCCTTGATCGACCAGAGTGTTTCCATAGTCAAACACCACCGCCTTGGGTTTGGCGCACGAGCAGGCTGGCCCGACCATGTCGGCGGTCATGTTTACTTTTTCGGCAATGGTTCACAGGTGGCGGGGTGAAACGCAGGTCACGCGCGAACACGCGGAGGCCGCCCGACTGGCGGGACGCGCCGTGTCGCTCAACCCGCTGCAGCGGACATACCTTTTCCAGGAGGCCAGAGCCCATGAAAACGTCGCGCTGCGTATGAACGACTCGCCCGAGGAGGTATTGAGGTCGGCCTGGAGATCCCAATAGGAAGCCGACACGAACGCCATTCGTTCTCGTTCGCGTTCTACGACGATGCGAGTGGCAACGCTCTGAACCCGACCAGCCGAAAGCTTCGGGAGAACTTTCTTCCACAGCACCGGCGATACCTCGTAGCCGTAGAGGCGATCGAGCATTCGGCGCGCCTCCTGCGCGTCAACAAGTCGACGGTCGAGCTCACGCGGCTGGTCGATCGCGAGCTGAATGGCCTCGGGCGTTATCTCGTGAAACACCATACGTTTGACCGGCACGGTCGGATTCAGCACCTCGAGCAGATGCCACGCGATCGCCTCACCTTCGCGATCCTCATCGGTAGCGAGCAATAGTTCGTCAGCCTCGGCCATCAGGCTCTTGAGTTTGCGGATCTGTTCCTTTTTGTCCGGGGGCACCACATAGAGCGGCTTGAAGCCGTTGTCTACATCAATCCCCATGCGAGCCCATGACTCACCCTTGTAGGACGCAGGAACGTCGGCCGCTCCACGCGGCAGATCACGGATATGACCGATCGAGCTCTCGACGACATATTCGTCACCGAGGTAACCGGCAATGGTTTTCGCCTTGGCGGGGGATTCGACAATGATCAGTGCAGTCATGATCCGTAACGTGGGTTGGGAAGCTGTTGAGCTGGGAAATAAGCCGGTGAGATGTCACCTACAGAGCGTTCGGTCGGCGGATGCATCCGATTCGTGAGCCGGCGGTCGACGACTACCAATAGGAGCCGTCGAGGCCAGATGGTAGTCACCTCTGAGCAAACTCCGACGTTCTGTTTCCGCCACCGGTGCGGTTCGGGCCTGTCAACCACGCTTGCGCGGGTAGACCACCAGACGGACGACAGTGCCGCCGGAACCGTCCGAAACTATGTCGGTCTCATCCGCGAGGGCTTTCATGAGTGGGATACCCAACCCCGACTCATACGCGAGACGCTGGTCGCTGTCGAGCGAGGGATGTTCAATGATGTCGGACTCCGAAAACCCGACGCCGTGGTCGACGACCTCGACCACTACATGATCGTCGTGATTGACGACCGTGATGCCGATGCGATTCTCGTTGCCTGCCGCGAGATGTGCCTCGATAGCGTTCGTCGCCGCTTCAGAGACCACTAGTCGAATGTCGTCGAGGCGATCGTCGCCGAAGGTCGGGTCTACCGATGCGGTCGCCGCAACGACGTTGCGGACAACCGACAGGTATTCGGGACGAGCTGGGATCTCGATCGTGACCTCATCGCCCTGGGCGGGAACCGACGCCGCGACTGCGTCAGTCATAGGGATCCGCCACCGCCTCTTCGGGGCTGTTGTACAACCGGAACACCTTCGTGAGGTCGGTTATCTCAAAAACCCTACGCACCCTGGCAACGTCGACGGCAACGCGTAGTTCGCCATCGGCTGTACGTAGGCGTTTGAGTACACCGATGATGACACCGAGTCCTGTCGAATCGATGAACCCGACGCCGCGGAGGTCAAGAATCATCAGCGGCCGGGACATGTGCAAAGTCGATATGAACTGCCTCAGCGTGGGGGCCGTAGCCATGTCGAGATCGCCGTGAACCGAGACGACATACCAATCGTCGACCTCTGAAACAGCTGTCGACAAGCTCACGGATACACCGATCGGGAAGTCGCTGAGTGAACACTGCGTCTGCGCGGTGCGCAGAGGAGGGAGCTCCGCCGGCGTCGTAGTCCGTACCTGCGAAATCGTGACCTCGGCACTGTCGGTTGCATCCGTTGACGCGCCGATAGCGAATACTGACCTGTTGTGGGCTTGCGCCCATCAGCTGAAGTCCTAAGGCTCACGACATCGAGAGTATCGGCGGAACAGGCGACATGAGGTGACCTACGATGCGCAATATCGTCGAGGGGAAAACCATGGCTGTCACCACAGAAATCATCGGCCGAATAGCGGTCGTCACTATCGATCGGCCCGAGGTGCGCAACGCCGTCGATGGGCCGACCGCCGACGAGCTGTACACGCGATTCACAGAGATCGACGGGGACGACGCGATCGATGTCGCCGTGCTCACGGGCGCCGCTCAGACCTTCTGTGCGGGAGCAGATCTCAAGGCGATCAGTAGCGGTCAGTCCTCCAACCCCGTTCGACGACCCGATGATGGAGAAGTCCTGGCTAGCCAGGGTCCCATGGGCCCGACCCGTCTTCAATTGAGCAAACCCGTGATCGCCGCGGTGGAGGGACACGCCGTAGCGGGAGGGCTCGAGCTGGCACTGTGGTGTGACCTCCGCGTCGCGGCATCGGACGCAGTATTCGGTGTCTACTGCCGTCGCTGGGGCGTGCCCCTCATCGACGGCGGCACAATCCGCCTCCCGCGGCTGATCGGCCACAGCCATGCGATGGACATGGTGCTCACCGGTCGCGCCGTCGGCGCTGAAGAGGCCTTGCGCATCGGCCTCGCCAACCGTCTCGTAGAGCCAGGCGATGCGTTGAAAAGCTCCATTTCACTCGCAGAGGACATCGCTGCGTTTCCGCAGGGCTGTTTGCGCGCCGACCGGCGGTCCGTCATCGATCAGTGGGGCCTCGATCTCGATGCCGCGCTCGGTCATGAGGCCGACCTCGGAATTGAGGTGATTCGCTCGGGAGAAACGCGTCTGGGGGCATCACGATTTGCGAGTGGCGAAGGTCGTCACGGTGCCTTCTGATCTGGCCCCACGACGAATGACGCGGCGGTGAGCGGCCCCGAACAACGTCGGTCACCCGATGCAACCCTTCATGCACCCAACGGCATGGTTTGCAGCGTGGACCATCTCGCGTCGAGCGCCGGAGTCGCGATCATGCGTGCTGGCGGCAATGCTGCGGACGCTGCGATTGCGGCAAATGCTGTTCTGGCAGTGACAACGCAGCACATGTGCGGACTCGGCGGTGACCTGTTCGCGTTGATCCACACCGGAGATCGAACACCGTTGGCATTAAACGCGTCGGGTCGGGCCGGTTCCGGAGCAGACCCAGACCGACTCATCGATGCGGGACTTCAAGGTGTGCCCCATACGGGCGACATCGCTGCGGTCACCGTCCCGGGTTGCGTCGACGGCTGGGTCGCTCTCCATTCGCGGTGCGGCGAGCTCGACCTGAACGCGATCCTGGCGCCGGCGATCGATCTGGCGCGACACGGTTTCGGGGCCTCGGCACTGCTGGCCGCATCGATTCCCGCCATCGCATCGGTAGTCGGCGCCGATGACTTCGTTCGACGACCGGTGCGGGCGGGCTCGATCATCACCCGACCTGCTATCGCGGAGATCCTCGAGGAGATAGCCCGCGACGGAAGGGCCGGCTTTTATGAGGGGCGATTCGGCGATGCTCTGGTCGCCCTCGGCGATGGGGAATACGTCTCCGACGACCTGGTCTCGCCCAACTCGGACTGGGTCGATCCACTACACGTAGACATCTGGGGACATCGAGTCTGGACAACTCCACCGAACAGTCAGGGTTATCTGGCTCTGGCATCGAGCGCCCTTATCGCCAACGCGGATACCAATTCAGACCCCGCCGACTCGGCCTGGGCGCACCTCGGCATCGAAATGAACCGCATCAGTGCGAAGGACCGTCTCGACGTTCTATCCGAGCACGCGGATGGCGAGGCGCTCCTGGCTCCAGACCGGCTGGCCGATCACGCCGCAATGTTCGACCCTGGACGAAGAGCAACGGTTCGCCACAACACTAGGACTGGCGACACGATCTATCTTTGTGCGGTCGACAAGTCGGGCATGGGGGTTTCGCTGATTCAGTCGAACGCGTCGGGCTGGGGTGCGCACCTCGTCGCGGGCGACACGGGGGTGTTCCTGCACTCTCGGGGTATCGGGTTCAACCTGACCGAGGACCACCCCGCCAGGTATGCGCCTCGCCGTCGACCTCCCCACACCTTGTCGCCAACGCTGGTGACCGATGAAGCGGGCGGGCTTCGAGCTCTCGTCGGGACGATGGGTGGTGATGCGCAACCGCAGATCGTGTCACAGCTGCTCACCCGTCTCCTCGCGTCTGGAGAGTCTCCCGGAACCGCGATATCGGCGGGACGGTGGGCCTTAGAGGCGCCAGCTCCCAACGGCTTCAATACCTGGGAGCAGCCCGACGCGGCGGTTGTGACGCTCGAAGGTCACGCCGCGGACTGGGGCGACGGATTGCAGCGACGCGGCCACGAGATCAAACGCCTCGCACCGTTCTCCTCATCGTTTGGCCACGCCCACATCATCGACTGCGTCGGTGAAACACTGGCCGGTGCGGCGGACCCGCGTGCGCGCAGCGGCAGCGCCGCAGGGTACTGAGACCGGGTCAGTCTGAGTCGAGCTGATCTGCGTTGAAGTCGAGTTCGTGTTCGAGTGACTGACGAGCAGTGCCCTCCGCCCATTTCGCGATGCGACCACCGATCAGTGGAATCTTCACCGTGATTTGGCCTTCGATGTGATGGACACATCCGTCATCGGATGGCTCGAGGCTCATCGTGCCAGCCGTCTTCACCGGTGCTCCGTCGACCGAAACTAGGTAGGTGCCCGACCGTGAGCCGTCCGCCTCTGGAGCACCCCAGGTATCGGTCTGGGTCACCGTGTTGGATGGCTGAAGCACCTTCTTGGCGAATCCCGGGAGGTCGACCTCGACAACTCGACGACACTCGATCACGAAACCGTCACCATCGGCCTCTGCTCGCAACACCTCTATGTCACGGTCACCAGCGCTTTCATAACGGGCCGTTGCGTTGTCGACATCACACAAGAACGCGAAGGCCGTTTCGATGTCGGCGTCATATGTGCGCAAACCAGAAAACCCCATGCCCTGGTTCTATCAGGAATCTGTTTCGACACGCATCGTTATCGACGCGGAATGTTCGGTATCGCCCACCATCGCCCCAACCAAGGGCACATCGGTCGCCCCGCGGTAGTCGACGCTCACGGTCACGTAGGCGCCCTGCCGACCAATCGTGACCGTCGTCCGCGCCGGGTCGAGACTCGAGCCGCTCTGCACAGCCTTCGCGACGGGTTCACCCACAGCCGCTGCTCTTGCGCCTGATCGGGCGGCATTGATCACCTGAATCTCGGTCACTCCAACAACGATCACCTGCCCAATCGCCAACAACAGCACAGCGAGGACGGGCAGAACCAGCGCGACCTCGACGGTCGCCTGTCCTCGTTCCGCCCGACCCCGCAGCCTCACGTAACCTGTCCGATAACCGAATCGAACACGCGATTGAGCATTGTGGTGACCTTGCCCGTCTTGGTCGCCCAAGCGAGCACCAACAGCGCAAGCGCCGCTGCACCCAGCAGCAGCAGCGCGTACTCGGCCGTGGATTGACCGCTATCATCGTCGAACGTTTCCACCCGATTCAAGACCGCCATGTACATCGAGACCACAAAACCAAACATAGGAATCACTCCTTCACCCCTCGCGGGGTAATCGTCGAACCATCGAGGCCCAGATGGGTGGGCCGACCCGGGAGAGGAAGTCAGAGCGCTGTTGAGACATCGCGCAACGATCCGATCAGCACAGGAACGAGGGTCAGTAGTACGAATGCCGGCAAAATGCAGACGACGAGAGGGAACAGCAATCGGATAGGCAGCGCCGCTATCTCGGCCTCGCGGGTCCTGCGATGTCCGAGGCGCAGATCGGCCGCCGCGGCGCGCAACGCGGTCGCCGAGCCAACTCCATCGTCGAGTGATACTTCCAAGACGCGCAGCAACGGCTCCGCTGGGCGGCCGAGGGCCTGGCCGAGCACTCGCAGTTCGTCTCGCAATGCCGCGCCCCGAGCGACCTTGACCGCCAGGCTGTTCAAGTACGGTTCGAGCACCGGAGAAACGTGTGGTGTCACGCGTTCGATGGCGGAGCTCGGGCCATACCCGGCGGTCACCGCGACCGCCAAGAGATCGGCGAGCGACGGCAGCGCTGCGCCGAGTTCCCGCTCGTGCTTGGCGGCGGCGCGACGGGCGCGCCGCCATTCGACGCCGTAGGGCACCGCGCCCAGCATCAGACCGGGTCCACCGAACACCACAACACCGCATACAGCGGCGACCCCAGCGATAAGCCTCGTCCCGACCACGGCGGGGGCCAGGGCGTGAGTGAGACGCGTCGCGGGCCGCGCTAGTCGCTGAGCAAGCCAGAGACACGCCAATGTTGTACCCGCCGCCAGCGACCACATCTACGCCACTCTCACAATGTGTCGCATCCATACAAACCCGACGATCTCAGCGATCGCCCCGCCGGTCAGGCAGACAACACCCACGGGCCAAGAGACGAGAGAGCTGAGTACAGCGGGGTCGATAAGCACGGCGAGTAGCCCGAACGCAAGCGGCAGGAACCCGACGACGTGCGCTGACGTACGCGTCGGCGCGGCCAGAGCAACCAGCTCGGATTCGAGGTCGCGCTCTCGCCGTGCCGCATCGGCCATCACGTCAAAGACAGCGGCTGTCGGTCCACCGGTCGGGCGACACAACGCAATCGCATCGATGACTCGGTCCATCTCGTCGGTCTGGACTCGTTCACTGACCACACGCAGCGCGGCGTCGATGTCCTCACCGGCCTCCACG
>JADFOM010000134.1 GCA_022562835.1 Acidobacteriota bacterium
GGACACAATGGCAGCCGTCTGACCGGGTCCGAAGGTCGCTTGATCTCCAGACCATGAGGTGAGTCCGATGCATTGCTGAAGAGACGGCGCTTGCTACCTTTCAACTGACTACGAACAGGAGGAAACCGGCATGGCAGCGACATTTGAATACGAGTTCGCCAATCCCGCTGGGGTGGCTGCCAAACGCCACCTCGGTTTCTTCGCTTCGGTCGAAGGGGCTCCCGGCGAGGGATATCGGGCGGCGCGAGTGTCGATCGCTACCAGCAGCGATGCACAGTCAGTGCCCAGCACCGTCGTCTTGAGTTCACCGATGGGCGCGACTGTCCTCGAGCCACTCGTTGCGGGTCTAGGACGAGACGACATATCGGTCCGCACCGTCGACAACAACTTCTTCGGAGGTAACACCGGCGTGGCGGGTCTCATGGTCGGTTCAGACATCGATCGAGTCCTCGAATCGATCAGCGACGATGCGAGGGTTTTGCTCCCCGATGTCTGCCTGAGCAGCGACCGTTTTCTAGACGGTACACACCTCGAGGAACTGAGTCGTCCAGTCGACGTGATAGCCAGCGACGGAGCCAGTCTTCGCAGGGAGCTGTCACGATGAACGAGGAGGAAACGCTCCCGGTCGTAGCGATCGTGGGGCGCCCCAACGTGGGCAAGTCGACGCTCGTCAACCGAGTACTCGGACGCCGTGAAGCAATCGTCGAGGAGCGTCCCGGGGTGACTCGCGACCGAAAGGAAATCGCGGCTGAATGGCTGAGCAGGCCGTTCATGTTGGTTGACACCGGAGGGCTTGTCGCAGGTGGCAACAGCCTTGACGTCAAGGTGTCGGCGCAATCTCAGCGGGCGATCGCCGAAGCCGATGTGATCGTGATGGTGGTGGACGGAACCGTGGGCGTTACCGGAGAGGACGCAGATGTTGCTCGCCTAATCCGTCAGACGCAACGTCCCACGGTGCTGGTGGTCAACAAGAGCGATGACCTCTCACACGACGACCGGATCTGGGATTTCATGGCTCTTGGGCTCGGCGATCCCATACCCATCTCAGCGCTGCACGGAAGAGGTACCGGAGATTTTCTAGACGCGGTCATCGCTGCACTTGGACCCGAATCCGACGGTGATGCCGAGGGCGGCAGCGAGGCCGAGGATGATCCCAACAGCAAGAAGCCCTTTCGTATTGCCTTGGTCGGACGACCGAACGTCGGGAAGTCGACCCTTTTCAACAAACTCATCGGCGACGAGCGAGCGGTGGTTCATGACCGACCGGGAACGACGCGCGACGCGATCGACACCGTTGTCGAGACCGAAATGGGACCGGTGTGTTTCATCGACACGGCTGGCATGCGCCGCAAGGCCAAGATCGACGAAGACACCGAATACTATTCGTTCGTCCGGGCGCTCTCGGCGGTCGACACCGCCGATATCGCGCTGCTGGTAATAGACGCCTCTCTCGGGATCACCCATCAGGACCAGCGTCTAGCCGAGCGGGTAGATGCGGCAGGTTGTCCGATCGTGATCGTGCTTAACAAATGGGACCTTCTCGACACCGAGCAGCGGTTGGAGTTGCCCGATCAGCTTGAGCGACGGCTGCATTTCTTGGGTGAACCGCCTGTGTTGCGGATGAGTGCGTTGAGTGGACAGGGAGTAGACCGGCTGATCGGCGCGTTGATGGCGTCGGCGGAGGCCTATCGGACACGGATTCCAACGGCGAAGGTCAACGCGATGCTGCGAAAGGCACAGTCCGAACAGCCGGCGCCAGCTGGAGCGCGCGTCCTATATGCAACTCAGGGAGCGACCGACCCGCCCACATTTGTCCTTTTCGTCAACAAGACGCTCCCTCGGACCTATATCAGGTACCTCGAACGGCGCTTGCGCGAGGGCTTCGATCTCGGCGCGACACCAATAAAGATGCGGGTTCGGACACGTTCGGACTGATTCGGCGTTCCGTGTAGTTTCGATGCACACCGAGTTGTAACCGATACGTCATGTCGACCAGTGCCTACGAGAAGGTACGATCGGTGTCGATATGAAGACAGGGATTCTCCTTACGCTCGGCGTTATCTGCCTTGCTGCGGCGGTTGTCTGGGGTCGATCGGCTCGCCAGCGGCTCAAGCTGGTACGCCGCGTCGAGTCAGAGAACGTCGACACCGCGGCGAGAACCTTGGCGCGCTCGAGTTTCAACAAGGAAGTCCATGCGGCTGTGTTCTACGGCCTGGTCGCATTCGGCGCGTTCGTGACGGGGTTGTCCGACGACCATCGGTTCGCAGCAGCATTCGGGTTGATTGCTGTGCCTGGCGTCATATCGATTGCATGGGCGCGCAACTCGGCGCGCGAGTCGCGCATGTTCGCCCAGCGTTTAGAGATCGAACGACGTGCCGAGGAGGCGTTGGCTCAGGATGAACTGGCTCCAAAGGCGTGGGCAAGCCGGCTTGCTCCTGACGATCTGCCCGATTTGTCGGGATTCGAGGTTGGCCGCGTCTATCAGCCTGGTTCGGGCCTGATGGCCGGTGACTTCTTCGACGTCTTCCGGGTGAGTCCTACACGCGTTGCAGCGGTGATCGGTGATGTGGCTGGTCACGGCATCGAGTCTTCGATCACCGCCTTTCAGGCAAAGTACCTTCTGCGCGTGTTTCTCCGCGGTTTCCGAGACCCTGCTCAGGCGCTCGAGGAACTCAACGCTCAGATGTCGGTTCTCGACCGTGGCGAGGAGTTCATATCGCTGTGTGTGATCGTGTTCGACACCGAGGCCGAGGCGTTGCGTTATGCCTCTGCAGGCCACCCGGCGGCATTCCTCTGGCACGAACGCGAAGTCCGTCCGCTTCCTTCGACCGGTCCGTTATTGATGTTGTCGCCCGACGCCCGCTACTTCTCCCGCGAGGTGTCTCTCGAGATCGGTGACCTCGCGTTGTTGTACACAGACGGATTGGCCGAGGCTCGCAATGGTGACGACTTCTTTGGTGAGGACCGGATAGCTCAGGCGATCCGTCGCGACCCCGGTGTGGCGCCCGACGTGCTCTGCAAGGCGCTATTGGATGCGGCGCGAGACTTCGCGGAGGGCACAATCAACGATGACGTCGCGATTCTCGCGGTACGGCGTAGCTGAGTCCTCCGATGGTCGGGTTCTAGATGCCCTGGTGTGGGCCTTGCGACAGGTTCTACAACCCGACGTCTTTGACCGAACACGGTCAATGTCCGTCCTGTGGCGATCAGCTCGCCGAGAGGGCGAAGGTGCCGTGGCACTTTTGGTTGGTGTTGGCCCTTGCGGCCGTGTACCTGACCTGGCGCGCGATACAGGGAATCATGCTGCTGATTTAACTGCGAGTTCGTGACGCCTTTGGCATCGCTCATGCGCAGAGCGCAGGCGCAGTCCGTCCGGGACGGCAAAGCCGCACCCGGACTACCCAGTTCCTATTCGGTCTGGGTGACCTGAAGGAGGCGCTCCTGCGCCTCGGTCGTGTCGATGCCGAGACCGAGTGCTGCCGCGTCCGCGGCGGCGTTGATCTGGCGAGCACAAGCTGTGGCGGCCAGTGAGAATCGGGTGGATACCGCGCTGCCATGGGTCTCGTTGGTAGCGGGAACGGCGTCGCTCCACGATTGTGGGTCGAGGTAGTCCTCGCAGGGTTCGACCAGGTCGAAAGAAAGCGAGTCGGGCGGCGCGGGGGAGTCCGAACTGTCACTGGACAGTCCGAGACCGCTGACCGACGCAGAAGCGGCGATCAGGATTGCAGCAGCTATTAGCCATCGCACCTATTCCGATCGGCATTTTGGCGGTCGAGGTAAGGGTTGTGCCGAAACGACCCTGGGATGCGCAATCATTGAGTCATGCTGTTGAGAGTCGCTCGGATATGTGGCGTGGCGCTGCTCTTTGTTCTGGCAGTGGTGACGATCGTGTTGTGGCGTGATCCTCAGTTGCGTCACGAGCTTTGGGCCGACTGGTCATACGACATAGGAGAACCAGACAAGTCCGTTCCAGCGGCGCCGCTGTCAAAGAACGGGCTAGCAACCAGGTTTGCGGTCATCGGCGATTTTGGTACCGGTGACGAGGAGGCTCAGCGCACCGCGGAGGTGATGGCCAGACTTGACGCAAGGCGTGACTTCGATGCGGTGATCATGTTGGGCGACAACGTCTATCCAAACGGAGACCCCGAACTCGTCGACGAAGTTGTACTCGAGCCACTCGAAGACACGCTCGACGACGACACGAAGCTGCTAGCGGCGTTAGGAAATCACGATGTGCGCGACGGCAATGGTGACGGGCAAGTCGAGGCGCTCGGATTGCCTGGCCGTTGGTACGCGACCGACTTCGACCAGGTGCTGGTCATCACGCTGGACTCGACTATGGCCGACAATTCTGATCAGCGGACGTTCCTCGAGACGACGCTTGCTGGCAGTGACGCTCGTTGGAAGGTTGCCATGATGCACCATCCGCCGTATTCGTCCGGCTACCACGGCTCGGATGACGCGACACGCAGCGCGTTCGTGGATCTGTTCGAGCGTTATGGAGTAGATCTGGTACTAGCGGGTCACGATCACGACTACCAGCGATCCGAGCCGATCGGATCGATTACCTATGTTGTGTCCGGAGCATCGGCGAAGAAGCGGCCGGCGCATCGGGCGAGCTTTACCGAGGTGGCGTGGTCGACGTTTCATTTGGTCGATCTCGCGGTTTACTCCAATCGCCTAGAGGGTCGGGCGATCGATCATGAGGGCCGCGTTTTCGACCAGTTCATTCTTCGCAACTGAAATTGCTGCGAGTTGCGCACATGGCTGTCGCCCTCGACCAACTCGAAGGCTCGACGACGCGTTCGTCTCCGTCGTACTAGGAATCGAACGGAGGAGTTACAACGTTCCGATTGCCGTCCAGACCTACAGCGTGATTCGCATATGATTGCGTTGAGCGATGTATGGTTTCTGGTGAGGGCTAGGGCCTCGTCGGTCAGCTGCCTTTTGACTGCCTGGGAGGGTGAGACATGCGTTTGAAAATGTTGGTTTGCGGTATCTTGGTTGCTCTGTTGGCTGTGTTCGCGGCGGGTTCAGTTGGTGCCATAGATCACGAGCCCGAACCGGAGGCTGAGCCGGAACCGGAGGCTGAGCCGGAACCAGAGGCTGAGCCGGAACCAGAGGCTGAGCCCGAGGCTGGTGCAGAAGCAGAGGCTGGCGCAGCAGAGGCTGGAGCGGCTCCTGCCGGAGGGGTTGCAACTGGCGCCGGCGGAACTGCGGGAACGGATTCGTCCCCCTTGGCTGCACTCGCGATAGTTGCACTAGCACTGTTGATGGTCGGCGCCGGGTTGGCGTTGAGCCGCGCCCGACACTGATTTGACTGGCGAACCCGGCCGTCGCAGACGATGAGACGCGCGGCGTTTCTGCTGCCGGGGGTCGTGGCGTTGGCGATTTTCACCCTGTTCGCACTCAACCAGGCACCAGCCGGGCAAGAGCGCACGGCCCCAGCACCGGACGAATCCGCGCTGACTAATCCAGAGCCTGATCAGGTCCGGTCTTCGAGTCCCCGAAAGGACCCGAGGGCCGGTGCGGCCGCGACGACCGTGCCGGGGGAGTCGACCGATAACAGCGAAGCCCCCACTCTTACGGATAATGCCTATCCGGTTCGAGTGAGGGTTCCTGAGATCGATGTGAACGCCGAAATCGTGGATCTTGGCCTGAATCCCGACGGCACGCTTGAGGTGCCACAAAATTTTGACCAGACCGGTTGGTACACCGGTCGATCGACCCCGGGCAGTGTTGGACCCAGCGTTGTGGTTGGCCACGTCGATTCAACTAACGGGCCAGCGGTGTTCTTCCGGCTTCGCGAACTTGATGTGGGCGACACGATCGAGATCGATCGTTCGGATGGACTTGTCGCGACCTTTCGCGTGAGCAGAATCGAGTTCGTCGACAAGGACGAGTTCCCGACGGACCTGGTCTACGGTCACACCGACGAGCCGACGTTGCGGCTGATCACGTGTGGTGGCGACTTTGATCGGTCAGCCCGATCCTACGAGAGCAACCTGCTCGTCTTTGCCGAACACACGGGCAGCCGCAGCCTTGTCGGGTAGCGCTCCGGGGCGCTGACACGGTTAGCAACAGATCCACTCCAGCAGCCTCCAACCGGAACAACAACGTCGCAGGACCCCAACCAGGGTTTGATACTCGCAACTCCGCGATCAGCGCGTCGACCTCGGCCGGCATCTGATGAGGACGCGAGTCCGGCTCCACCAACACGACGACCCTCCCCACCCCGGCACTGACAACGCCCCATCACCAGCACAGAGGGCTCAGCACCGCCCGTCGAGAACAGCAAGGTGTGACACAGCTACTGGAACCACTGTCGCCCAGCTACCGGAGCCGCGTCCCCGACCTGGAACGCACCAACCGGAGTCACATGTCCACCATGACCCAGGCCAGCACAAGAATCTAGCGAACTTTTCACGGGCTAGACCGACGGTTCTCAAGTTTGGCGAGCGCCGTAAAAGGCTCTGGCCTTCGTGTTTGTTGGTCGGGCTGAGAGGATTTGAACCTCCCACCTTCGGTCCCAGACCCAAAAAGGAGGTTTTGCGGTTCCGCGGCATTGCAGACCAAAACCGGAGAGATCCCTGCAGTCACTTGGGCAAACCACCATTCTCCCTTCACGTCGGTTCTCAGAAAAGTGAAGACTAAATGAGGACCGTCCCGCGACGACGACCTTGGTCAAAGTCGACCGGTGTCGCTAGCCGCCTAACCGTCTCGCAGCCGGCGCCGAAAGAACACCCATGACACCGCGAGACCGTGCGCCGCCATCGCGCCGTGTCCGGCTGCAAGGCTGGCGCGTCCAAACAGCAGCCTGCGTCGCCGGCTGCTCCGACCGGACCGCGTACCGGTGGCTACGCCAGCACGACGAAGCAACGCCTAGTCAAACGTGAACTCGGCGATCACCCGTCGCGGTCAGCGAGTTCTGACGCGCAGCTCTCTATCCACAAGTCGCGCCACGCGG
>JADFOM010000135.1 GCA_022562835.1 Acidobacteriota bacterium
AGCTGGCGAGGGCGGCGGTTCCATCGAGGCGTTCGTCAACGGCTTCCGATCGATGTTCGATCTTGAGTTCCGCGTACTCGACTACCACGAACACGCGATCGGCTCAGGAGCCGACGCCCGAGCGGTTTCTTACTGTGAACTCAAGGTTGGCGGCAACGAACTGTGGGGTGTCGGCATCCATTCCGACATCGTCACCGCTTCACTGCACGCCATCGTGTCGGGAATCAACCGCTCCACAGAACAGGCCTGAGACACTTCTGGCTCTGTCGGCACGGGGTACAGCGCCGACAGAGGCAGCCGGTGTCGTCACGAAACGAGTGCGGGTGTCGAGCGACTGACATTTGTGCCGTCGCCGAGCTGCCCGGCGATGTTGCGTCCCCAGCACGACACCCGTCCGCTCGGGAGAAGGGCGCAGCTGTGATCTCCACCGCCCGTGACAGCCACTGCCTTTGAGACCCCGGCGACACCTACCGGTTTGGTCCGCAGAACCGTCGTGCCATCACCCAGCTGCCCGTAGCTGTTCAATCCCCAGCACTTCTCCGCGCCATTGGCGAGCAGTGCGCAAGCGTGGTTCTCACCCGCTGCGACCAACGTCGCATTCGACACACCGAACGCCAACACCGGTGACGTCCGGGTACTCAGGGTTCCGTCACCCAGTTGGCCGTCGGAGTTCAAGCCCCAACACTTCACCCGACCATCGCCAAGCGCCACACAGTTGTGGAAGTCCCCGGCGGACAGAGACACGGCGTTGGACACTCCGGACACGGGCACCGGCGTCTTCGAATTGGTCGTGGACCCATTGCCCAAACGACCGCTGCCATTGTTACCCCAACATCGTGCCTTGCCATTTTGTAGCGCCGCGCATGTGTGATTCTCACCAACCGCTACCGACGATGCGTTCGACAGACCGACGACCCGTACCGCTGAGGTTCGATCCTTCACGGTGCCGTCGCCCAGCTGACCCGCAGAGTTTTTCCCCCAACACTTCACCCGACCGTCACCGCGCAATGCGCACGAGTGAAAGTCCCCAGCGGACACAGCTACAGCGTTCGTCATGCCGACTACGGCTACCGGCAGATTTCGATTCGTTCTTGTGCCATCACCCAATCTGCCTTCTTCGTTCCGCCCCCAGCACCTGACTCCCCCACCGCGGAGAATCGCGCAGGTGTGGAAATCCCCGGCATCGACCGCAACAGCGTTTGACAGACCCACGACCGCCACAGCCAGATTGTTATCCGCTGTCGTGCCATCACCCAGCTGACCATAGGAGTTCTTCCCCCAGCAATTCACACCGCCATCGTTGAGCACAGCGCAGGTGTGTTGATCCCCGGCATCGAGCTGGACGACTCCGCGGACCGGTGGAGCCACGCTGGACGATCCGCGAAACCAACCCATGACGTCTGCGACCAGGTGTGTGGTGCCCGAATTGTTGAACAACGACACCTTGCCACCGGCACCGACCTTCGCGATCACCAAATTGGGTGTCACCTGACCAGCCACCATGTTCAAATTCGATGCCAAGGGCCTCTTCGTGCCACTCGGATACACCGTCACAAACGACGCCGCCGACGGCTCGGTCACCGTCACGTTCAAAACAACAGCACCAACACCAGACGCCGGCACACCCCCACGACCAGTCACCTGCAACTCAACAACACCCTGAGCACCAACCACACCAACAGGAGCACCATTACCAACCCGCGTATCCAACAACCGCGAAGGACTCAACGACACATAGTCGCTGCTAGAGGACGTCAAAGCGCCGGCCGTTGGTTCTGGGCCAGCGGCTACCGCGGTCTGTGATGGATGAGCCACTGTAAGTAGCAGCATGAACGATCCGACGACGACCGCGACCCGCCACAACCTTGTGTTATCAATGAAAACCATGACTAATTCTAGTCTCCACACCACCAACGGTTCAAATCCATACACATCACACAACATCACACATTAGTGACTGAGATGAACTGCAGCGTGTTCGGCGCTAACGCGCCTTGATGGCCTCAATTAACTTAGGGAGCACCTTGTGCACGTCCCCGATGACACCGAGATCGGCTACACCAAAGATCGGTGCTTCGGGGTCCTTGTTGATCGCGATGATGTTGTTTGAGCCCTTCATGCCCACCAGGTGCTGGGTTGCGCCCGAGATGCCCGCTGCGATGTACACCGCAGGCTTGACGACCTTGCCAGTCTGTCCCACCTGATAGCTGTAGGGCACCCAACCTGCATCGACGATCGCTCGTGATGCTCCAGCAGCTCCGTTGAGCAACTTGGAAAGGGTCTCGATCATCTCGTACTTCTCGGCCTCGCCCAGTCCACGTCCGCCGGATACGACCACTGCGGCCTCGTCGAGCTTTGGTCCGTCACTCTCCTCGACGAAACGATCGATGATCGTCGCAGCCCCTGCAGCTCCCATGTCGGGAACTTCGAGGGTCGAAACGGTCGCTGCGCCGCCACCAGCGGGCTCGGCCGTGAACGACTTCGGCCGAATCAAGAAGATCGCAGTCTTGTCGGAAGTAAACACCGTGCGTACGTTCGTGGTACCGCCGAACACAGGTTCTGTACCGACGAGTCGATCGCCGTCGAGGTCCAGATCGACAACATTGGTTATGACGGGCGCGTCGACCTTGACCGAAAGACGACCAGCTACGTCGCGACCCTCATAGGTCGTACCGAGCAGAACCGCATCCGGTCCTGTTCCTGCGGCTACCGACGCGGCTATCGCCGAGGCGACAGCGACGCCGGAAAGCTTTCCGCCGAGATCGCCCGTGGCGTGCACCGCGCTGGCGCCGTGTTCGCCAAGTTCTGCTGCGATCGCGTCCGCGTCGCCGCCGCCGTACACGACCTCAACCGTGTCGGCAATCTCGCGTGCCTTTGCAAGCATTTCGAGTGTGATGGTCGCAACGGTGCCGTCTTCGGCTTCTCCGTAGACCCAGATTTTTCCTAGTCCCATTTTCGTAATCCTCCCGGCCCTACAGAACCTTGAGCTCTTCGAGGAAACTGATGATGCGCTCGTGCGCCTCGCCCTCGTCTTCGATGATTTCTCCGGCTTCTCGCTCTTCTGCGCGGTCGATGCCGATAATTTCTTGGCGTGCTCCGGACCAGCCCACGGCATCTGTCTCGATGCCGAGGTCCGCACAGGTGACTTCGTCGACAGGCTTGGATTTGGCCGCCATGATGCCCTTGAACGACGGGTAGCGAGGCTCGACAACACCGGCGGTGACCGACACCACACACGGCATTGGACATTCGACCTCAAGGTAGCCCGTCTCGGTCTGGCGTTTGACCGCGACGGTCGATCCGCTGATGTTTATCTCCTTGGCAAAGGTGACCGACGGCAGACCGAGCAGCTCGGCGATCTGTGCAGGAACGGTGCCGGTGTAGCCATCGGACGACTCGGTCGCGGTGATGATTAGGTCGGCTTCGGTTCGGCCGATCGCCTTCGCAAGCACCTTGGCAGTGCTGAGCGAATCGCTTCCAGCGAGAGCTTCGTCGCTGACGAGAACAGCGCCAGCGGCCCCCATTGCGAGAGCCGTGCGTAGACCGCTGACCTCGTTGTTCGGAGCCATCGAGACGAGGGTGACGTCACCGCCACCCGCGCTATCAACAAGCTGAAGGGCCATTTCGACTCCATAGGAATCCGACTCGTCCAAGATGAGCTTGACGTCCCGCTTGAGCGTTTTGCTCTCGGGATCAAGTTCACCAGGATCGGCTGGATCTGGAATCTGTTTCACACAGACAACGACATTCATGTTTGGCAGTCTGGCGACAAAAGTGCCGACTTCAAAGTTGTTGCCTTGTGGATTTCCTCGAACGATCGGCGCCGAGCGGTTCGACCCGGCCCACGAGCCCTTTGGTACGGTGGATGTTTGCAGGTTCTTCTGATCGTCAACCCAACAGCCTCCTCGGTTACGGCTCGCACGCGCGTCGTGATTCAAAAAGCGTTGTCGGCCGATCATGACCTGACGGTCGCCGAGACCAGCCGGCGTGGCCACGCGGCGCGACTCGCGCAGGGAGCGGCGAACGCCGGAGCCAACGTGGTCGTTGTGCTCGGAGGTGATGGAACCCTCAACGAGGCGGCGAACGGACTCGTAGGAACCGACACAGCGCTCGCCCCCCTGCCAGGCGGATCCACCAATGTGTTTGCGCGTACGCTCGGCCTGCCCGATGAGCCCACCGAGGCGACCGGTGCACTGCTCAATTCGCTCGACGAGCGCGCCATCACCTCGGTCGGCCTCGGTTCTGTCAACGGGCGCTATTTTCTGTTCCACTGCGGTGTCGGGTTCGACGCCGCAGTTGTTGAGCAGGTCGAGAAGCGCGGAGGCCTGAAACGTTACGCTGGGCACCCACTGTTCATCTATTCCGCCTTCGACACCTGGCTGCGCCAGTTCGATCACAAGAACCCGCTCTTCGCCGTTCACCACTCTGACGGCAGTGTCGTCAACGACGGATTCTTCACGCTCTGCATGAACACGAATCCGTACACCTATCTGGGCAACACGCCACTCGATGTTGCTCCCGACGCGAGCCTCGACCGACCGCTGGTGGTCCTGACAATTCGCAAACTGTCGGCCGCGGCTCTGAGCTCCCTGGCGGTCGCCGCCCTTCGGCGCGGCAACGGACTCGCTTCACATCGCCGGGTCGACTACCGCACGGATGTCGAGTCGGCCGTGCTGAAGGGCTTTCGGCCGATGCCATATCAGGTCGACGGGGACTTCCTCGGCGCGGTCGACGAGTTGCGATTCACGTGGCGACGCGATGCCCTTCGGCTCGTCGTTCCCCTCGACGGCATCTAGACCGCGACGCTCAGCGCTGATCCAGAACGCTGCGCGCAAGCTTGGGATCGTTTGTGATGATGCCGTCAACGCCAAGCTCCACGAGCGCAGCGATGCGATCGGGCTCATCCACGGTCCAGACATTTACCGCGAGCCCCGCCTCCGATGCTGCCCTCGTCAGTGCCGCGTCGACGAAGGCCACGTGGGGATGGATTGCGCGGTGCCCGCGTTCGGCTACCCAGTCGATGAGCTGACGGCGGTCGCCGATGTCGAAGACCAGGAAACCGGTCGGAATCTCGGGATCGATCTGACGTAGCCGATCGATATCGTCCATGTTGAAGGACGAAACCAAGACCTGGTCAAGGGACAGATAGGCGCGAGCAACGCCCGCGACCGCTTCGGCGACACTGTGCTCACTGTCGTAGTCCGGGTCCTGTGGAAGGTTCTTTATCTCGATGTTCACGCCAAGATCACCGCACGCCTCGAGCGCTTCGACGATAGACGGCACGTGGTTCGGAAGGTCATCGGCCTGACAATCGACGATGACGCGGCCGTCGCCAAGATGGGCGTCGTGATGCACGATGAGCACACCATCGGCTGTGCGGCGAACGTCGAGTTCAACCCAATCCGCTGCGTGTTCCTGCGCTCCTTCGAACGCGGCGATCGTGTTCTCGGTGTGATCAAATGACGCTCCACGGTGGGCAATGACCAGAGGCATCTCGCTGTTCATCCTTGCCGTTCTGGCAGATCGTTGGAACTTCTTTTGCCTACAACTTGCCACTCTCGGTGGGTCGCACTACGTTCTGCGTGAGGTTGAAACAGGTTCTCATTGGGATTACTCGAGGGGGCATTTCGAGTCATCCATCCGCCCCGCCGCTGACGCTTCACCGTCGAGTGCCGAGGCAGCGTGAGAGCCGCACGACAGCGCCGTGTTCGCTCAGAACATCGCATGGAGCACTTGGAGGGATCAGTGGCCCTGGTATACAACGAGACACGGACCGAAGCGGAGAATCCGTTGAAGTGGCGCACCGGCGCCGCCTGCAAGGACACCGATCCGGATCTCTTCTTCCCGATCGGCTCAACCGGTGCGGCGGTCGAACAGATCGACGATGCCAAGGCCGTCTGTGGAACATGCCACGCGCAGGTTGATTGTCTCGACTTCGCACTCGACACCAACCAGGACAGTGGCGTCTGGGGCGGGCTCTCCGAAGAGGAACGCCGCGACATTCGTCGCGCTCGGCGAAGGCTCGCCGCCAACTGACCAACCGCGCTCAACTGCCCGCCACCGCCGCCTTGGCGTGCGAGCGCGGCACCTCGAGGCGCACCAGGGTGCCTGGCCGATTTGCCTCGCCGCCGCCGGGGATCACCTCGATGTCTCCGCGTAGGTCGCCGCATATGAACGACTGAACGATCGACATCCCGAGTCCGGGCTCGGCCAGGGAGAAGTCGGCTGGCACGCCGGCCCCGTTGTCGAGAACCTCGAGCACAACACTCTCCGGATCGTTCTCCAGGTGCACCAAC
Organism: Acidobacteriota bacterium; assembly: GCA_022562835.1. Lineage (GTDB taxonomy): Bacteria > Actinomycetota > Acidimicrobiia > Acidimicrobiales > SHLQ01 > JADFOM01. The sequence continues at coordinate 6,297 of JADFOM010000135.1, forward strand.
ACGCGGCACTGCTGCCCATCTGAACGAAGGGCCGTTGGGAATGCGTGGTCGACGGCGTTTTGTAGCAGCTCGGTTAGAACCACGGCGAGCGGCATGGCCAACGCACCGGTGAGTCGACCACCGTCGCCTGAAATCTCGAAACTGACCGGACGGTCCGGCGACACCAGACCCTCCCCAACGGTCCGGACCAGCGGACGGACGATGTCGAGAAACAACACCTCATCGTCATCACCATCAGCGTCTTGCGCGAGCGTCTCGTGCACTAGCGCGATCGCGGCAATCCGTCTCACGGACTCCTCCAGCGCGTCGACCGCCTCGGCCGACTGCATACGCCGCGCCTGGAGCCGCAGCATCGACGAAATGGTCTGAAGATTGTTCTTGACCCTGTGGTGGATCTCACGGATCGTCGCTTCCTTGGAAAGCAGCAACCGATCTCGACGCCGCAGTTCGGTAACGTCTCGCAACAACATGAACGCCCCGGTTACCTCGCCGCTGTCGACGAGCGGCATGCACTGAACCAGCACCGTTGTGTCTCCCCCACGGTCTATCTCTACAAGCGCTGGTCGACGTTCATCGAATGCACGTCGCACCATCTGCGGTTCGAGACCAACATCGCTTAGGCGAAGCCCGACGGTGTTGCGGTGAACGCCCA
>JADFOM010000136.1 GCA_022562835.1 Acidobacteriota bacterium
CTTTCTGACAGCGAGGTTTCCATCTCTCACCTCCACCAATGTCAAAGGAACATCTGCCGGGAACTGACCGGCTAGCGACACCCGGTGGACGCCCGCCAACACGAGAGAACCGTTGACGACCTCGAAGATCGTTCGGGCGTTGACCTGCGCCAGGACAACATACGCGGTTTCGTCGACGGATCGCTTACCGATCCGGGTTCGGGCGCGATCGTCTTTCCCGGCCGTGACCACGGCGACAGCGTTGCTGTCACCTCCGCTGTTGGCGTCGCTTTCGGAAACGACCTGCTTCTGTGTGCCGAAGCGGTGCCCGTTGGCCCGCCGGGCCCTGGCACGGTTCGTCTCGAGCTTCTTGACGGGGACGCGGTTGTGCTGTCGGTCGAGTCAACCCTCGACCAGGATTCTGGCTGGACCGTCGGCGTTGCTGGACCGAACGGGTCGCTCGCTGCGATGAATCTTGAACGAAGCAAACTCAAGGTTGGTAAGTTCGGCCTGATAATCGACTCAGATACGGCTCGTCTGGTTGCCGTCATCGGCGGTGAGGAGCATTCGACGACCGTCGATGACGGGGTCGATGTCCCGGCTGGGGTTCTTACGCCGAGGCTGGTTTTCGAGAACCGCGGCAATGGCCGCGCGATGTGGGAACTGGTGCGGTTCGTCGCCTCGAGCGACGTCTCATCGCCGATGTGGTAGTTCAGTCGCTGCGGGCGGCTAGCGAACGCCGAGGACCTGTGCCATCTCTTCTGCGACCGATTCCCAACTCGACGCTGCAACGGACTCCTGTCGCGCAGAGCGTCGTTCGTCGCCCTCGTCGAGTGCCGCTTGCACTGCGCCCAGAAAGCTCGGATGGTCGGTCCCAACGTGCACGAGCTCGCGGTATGGCTCGAGTTCAGGGAATTCGATTGACGCGATCGGGTATCCGAGCGCCAGGTATTCCTTGAGCTTTATGGGGTTGGACCGCTCAATCCAGTCGTTCTGTAGCCACGGCATGATGCCGACGTCGAACTGGGCGGCGTAGGCGGGAAGATCCGGATAGGGGATCTGGCCGAGGTAGTGAATGTTGTCCTCTGCCAGCAGGCGGTCGATCTCCATGGCTTGCGGACCGATGATGACCACTGAGGCGGTGGGGTGTGCCCTGGCGGTCTCGATGAAGAGGTCGACGTCGAGCAGGTAGTCGTCGAGAGCTCCGTAAAATCCGATTATGGGCCGGGGCAGTTCGGCGAGCTCGGCTGGCACTGGATCTGGGTTGTCCGTGTCGAAGCGACGATCGGTGGCGTCTGCAAAGTGGTGGTAGTCCACTCCATGGGTGATCTTTCGGGCGCTCCGACACTGATCTTGCTCTTGATTCATGAGCGTGGTCGACACGAAGAGCACCTCGTCAGCTCCGGCCATCAGTCGGTTCTCGACCAATTCGATAAGTTCCGTGTCGGCCTCGGGGAACTCCGAATGCTTATCCGACCGGTTGTAGACGACGCGTTCGTAGGGCCCGTCGAGTGCAGCATCGACCGCGGTTGGCAGAGTGATGAACGCAGATGGCTTCTTCATGCGCAGAAGCCTTCGCACAGCGCCTATCTGAATGCGCAGCAACCAGCCGTTGAGCCTGACCATAGTTGGCGAATATGCCGGGATGAATAGGGGCGACAGCACCCACATACCCGAGTCGTCGCGGCGCAGTCCCTTGAGGGTGCTCTTGAGCTTGCGCCAATAGCGAGCGAGAGGGATCTCGGTCTTAGCCGCTGTCGGGGCTCGCATGCCGATGCTGTTGACCCACAACACCGGCACGTCACCGGCGAGGCGGGTCATTGTCTGGCAGTCGCTATGTCCCCGGTTGTGATACCACCAGTCGACTGCGCCGAACGCAACGATTGATTCGGCGGTTGCGCTGTGAGGTTCGTTGTGAGATGTGCTGGTGACGAGAGAGGTAGGGGCCTCACCGTTGTCGATAAATGCCGCCAGCGAGTCGGTCAACGTTGTGTCGGCGTGATCGGAGACCGGATCGGGCGCCTCGAAATCGGCGGACCGGTCGAGCAGGGCCTTGAAGGCATCGTCATCGGGGGCGAAATACACCCCCTGGCGATCGCCGAGCCAGCGGTCTGTGGTGGTTTGGTGTTCGTTTCGGCATTCGCCTAGGGCGGCGCGGCGAGCTAGGACGATGATCGGCCGCTGTGCGTCGATTGCCTTGAGAATGGAACCTGTACCGGAGTGGGCGATGATGAGATCCGCATCGTCCATGCGGTGCTGGTACTCGATCGAGGTCAACATTTCGGTGTGCGACATGTGCGTTGGAGTGAGTGCTCCCTCGCCGATCTGTGCGAATGCGCTGATGTCGGGGTTTGCTCCTACCCATTCGTCGACTAGCGAAATCATGCGGTCAAAGGGCAGCTGCGCGCCAACGGTGACGAAGATCTTTCGCGGGTTCACAGCACAGCCCCCAAAAAATATGGTCCGTCGGGGCGGGCGAGGTCCTCGACCTGGGTGAGCCATAGATCGGCGTAGGGACCAACTCGAGCCCCGCTCATCGAAAGCTCGCCGGCGTTCGCGATGCTGTCGACCCAAACGGTGCGGATTCGCAGCAGAGATGCCAGACGAATCGACAGAAACCCGGGCGCAGCGCCGGTAGACACTACGACATCGGGTCGATGTCGTATGAGCAGCCAGACGATCTGGGCAGCGGTCAGCACAAGAACAATCTTCTGATTGCGGTTGCCGTCGGCCACCACATGAAACGGCGCCGGGCGCACGTCGGATCCGTAGTCATCGTCGGTGCAGACGTAACGCACATTGTGACCCTCGAATGCAGGACGGAGTCGTAGGAGTTCGAACCAGTGTCCACCACCGCTTGAGAGTGCGAGGATGGAGCGCTCCTTTCCGCCGCTGTTGGTCACTGACCCCTCACCTCCTGGTTGATCTGATCTCGAGTGGAACCTTTTGTGGCGCAAGATCTCCTGCGAGTGAACAGGATTCTTGCTCGCACTGCTACAGGTCGGAGCGGGATGCATGATTCTGAGGTGTTGAACTGCTCAGGACCCACGCGGTCAAAGGCTGCGGTTCTGATTCGCGATGTCGTAGGGTTTCGTGGCTAGGTCCGTCTGTTTCCTGGGAGTTTTCACCCGTTGGTTTGGGGGCCTTTGGTTGGGTGAACATCGGCCGACTAGATCCAAGAGTCCCCCGGAGGGTCATGAGAACCAAGATCACAACAATCACCGATGTGGCGGAGTCGCAGTTGTGCGCAGGTTGTGGCGCCTGTGGCTATCTCGAACCCGATGGTATTGAGATGGTCGACGACCTTTACAGCGGTCGGCGACCGGTGGTCTCTCCCGGCGTGGACACGGCACATCTCCTCGAGTCATGTCCCGGTGTCGGTCTGTCGCGTCCGGACACCGGTGAGTCGGGTTACATCGAGGAGCTCTACCACGCATGGGGCCCAATCCTGACGGTCTATGAAGGAGCGGCGTCAGATGAGGCGGTCCGCTTCGCCGGTTCCAGCGGAGGTGCTGCCACCGCGTTGGGTCTGCACTCTTTCGAACGTGATCACGCTCACGGTGTGTTGCACATCGGTGCTCGCGCCGACGTGCCATGGCTCAACGAAACAGTGCTATCCACGAGACGCGACGAAATGCTGGAACGCACGGGTTCACGCTATGCGCCAGCGAGTCCCTGTGATCGTCTGGACCTCATCGATGAAGCGCCCGGGCCGTGTGTGTTCATCGGCAAACCCTGTGACGTGGCCGCTCTCGCAAAGGTGCGCAAACGTCGACCCGAACTCGACGCGAAGATCGCGTTCACCGTTGCTATTTTCTGTGCTGGGACCCCGAACGCGGCAGGGACATTGGCGTTGATCGAGGAACTCGGCGGCGACCCTGCAAAGCCGGTCGGGCTTCGCTACCGAGGCAACGGCTGGCCTGGCGAGGCAACCGTGACAGGTTCCGACGGCGAGATCATAGGGGCAATGTCCTATGACGAATCATGGGGTCGGGTCCTGCAGGCAAACCGGCAGTGGCGTTGCTACGTATGCATGGACCACACGGGCGAATACGCGGATATCTCTGTGGGTGACCCCTGGTACCGCGAGATCGAAGAGGGTGACCCCGGGCAGTCGCTGGTGCTCGCGCGAACGCCTCTTGGCCGCAAGGTGATCGAGCAGGCTCGCCGTGACGGCTATCTCGACATCGCAGAGACCGAGGCGTGGAAGCTTCCCAAATCTCAACCGAACCTGCTCGCTGACCGTGGCGCGGTGTGGGGTCGGATGGCTACGACTCGACTCATGGGTGCAGCGACGCCGCGTTACGAGAACATGCCCGGCTTCAGATACTGGATCCATGAGTTGGGGTTCAAGGCTAAGGCCCAGGCGTTCTATGGAACCGCGCGGCGGGTGTTCACCAAGAAGCTCCGCAAGCGCCACCCCGTCAATCCCTACCGCGGTGGCGCGGACCCCAAGGCCTGATCACCCCGTTTCTCTGTTTTTCTGACCGCTGGAGTGCCCTTTTGGGCACTCCAGCGGTCAGAAAAACAGAAAACCGAGTCAGCGGAGGACGGATTCGGCGATTTCGACGAGTTCGTTGCGAGCCTCGATCACTACCGCCGGGACACTCTCTGCCAAAGACCCGACGGTCTCAGCGCGGCGTTGGTAGGAGGACATTGCGATCTCCACTGCCTCGACTGTGTCGAGCGTACGTGCATCGGCCACATGGTCGGCCTGTCCAACCGACGCAAACACCCCGCGGGTCTTGAGGCTGTAGGCGATCGATCCACACGGCACTCCTGAGGACAGCGCTGCGATGGTTGCGTGCATTCGTGTGCCGCAGAACCATTGGAGCTGCGCAATGAACCACTTCGCTGAACCCGGGTGATCGAAATCCGGAGCGACGAGCACAGCGTCGTCGCCGACGCGCCCTGCAACCTCAGCGCACGCTGCGTGATCCGACTCGATTGAACCAGGAGCGTGCACGTGGGGAATCAGTATGACCCGCTGACCGTCCGCAGCGATCTGCGCGACAAGAGATTCGACCGCCGCGCGATAGTCGATCGACAACCCGTAGGTCCGCGCGGCCTCGGGGTCGTTGTAGATCAGGCCCGAAACGTTTACGCCGACTGCACCATCGTCGAGTACTTGCTGGAGCGACTCGTCGAGCTCGATGGGTCGCGGTTCCAGTGCGAACGCTACGTCGACGCCCTGACGGTGGCGTTGCGGATCGAAGTCATCGCCGACAAGTTCTCTCAGCGCCGCGAACGAGTCCTCGTCCCGTGCCCACGCGGCTGCTGCATCGCGGACGTGTCGGCGAGCTGTCGCGAGTATTTCGGGGTCTCGAAAAGGTCCGTAGGTCTGAGGCAACAGAACGGTCGGTCGACCCATGTCGTAGGCGAGCTGGCGGGGCAGCGTGACCTCACGGAAACGGTGCGGCCCATAGAGGTCAGCGAAGCTGTCGCCGCCGTTGATGTCGAACACGCCATCTGCGTTGGCGACGAACCTGGCGAACGGGGTCTTGATGCCGACGCGTCTGAGGGCCCGAGTGGTCTGGATTGATTCGGGTCGCCAGTAGCGCTTTGAGACGCGCACGCCGGTGACGGTGTAGCCGAACGGTTTCTGATCGACGAGCGTCGTGGTTTGATGTGTGCCGAAGCCAGACCCGGCACTGACGATGTGAGCGTCAGGGAATCGACGCCCAAGCCCGGCGACGATCGAGTGATGTAATGCCGACACACCCAGGTTGCCTGTGTCTGGCAGCGCGCCGAGCACGACGAACGTGGGGTTCTGTTTCATCGCATCTCCTTCGGCCGGTAACGCTGGCGGTTCAGTAGAACACGCAGCGGGTGCGATGCCGCGGAACCGCCTTGTAACGATCGCCGGCCCCGCGCTCCCAGAGAATGCCGTCGACGGTCGCGGCATTGGTGTACACGCCCTGCGATGCGAGTTCCGCGACGAGCATTTCGACCGCGTGTACGGCGCAGGCACGGATCTCGACCTCTGCGGGCGATCCCCCTTCCAAGAGTTCGCCTCGATCGATCCGTTCTATCAAGCGATCCTCGAGTCGCAGGACGCCGTCGAGACGTAATACGTGAGGCACGAGGTTGTCTGCAAACATGGTCAACCGATCAAGGTCGTCGAATCGACCGAGACCTTGTCCACCCAACGCCCGGCTGAGGTCGAACGCGGTGATCTGTGCACGTTTGTAGAAAGCGACCGTTCTCGACTCGTAGGAGGCGACGTCCTCGAAGGACCCACACGTCCTCAGAGTTGTTGTCAGCACTGCCGCTGAGTGGTTGCAGTCCTCCACCATTGCTGTGAACCGCCCTCCGAATCGGGCGATCAGCATCGTGGAGAGTTCGGCGAGCGCTTCCGCGAAGTGTGCCATGAGCTCTTGGGCGACATCGTCGGCGTCCTCTTGACCGAACAAAGTGGCACAGTCGTGCCGATCTAGATTGCCGAGTTCCTCCACGGTGGGCGGCGCCGTGTTCCACCGTTCACGCCAGGCGGCTGCGATCGTGTGATATCCGGAGTGGTGTGGCCGCTTGTCGAGGTGCGGAAAGTAGCCCGATCCAAAGTTGATTGCATCGAGAGATACGACGAATCCCACGGTCGTCTCAACGTCTCGTAGCGCTACACGCCCCGGGTCGTTGGGTGCGACAGCATCTGAGTTGATAGTCGATGAATAGTCACGCAGCCGGTCGGGTTCGATGTGCACCAGCTTGCTGTTCGCTGCGACCCAGGCACAGTCGCTGCGGACGCGCTGAAGAGGGTCGGTTGGTCGGTTCACGGCTCTAACCTACGGGCGTGGACAGTAGCGACAGCGACAGCGACACGGAATCGGAGATGGTTCTCGAGTACGCCCGATGGTGGGCGCAACACGACCCTGACGACGAGTTCGCTCGGGAGATATCAGGACTGGCCACAGCGGCTGACCACGAGGGCATTGCAGCCCTATTCAGTTCACCG